>JBDKSB010000009.1 GCA_039683095.1 Acidobacteriota bacterium
CTCCAATAATAGAACGGCCGCCCGCCCGAGCCGGCCAGGGCGCCGCTGTAAGCGACCCCCAGCTCCCCGGCGGCCAGCGACTCGGTCGTCACGGCCAGGGCCGGCCGTTCGGCCAGCACGGCGTCGATTCCCGAGGTCGTATTGCCGACCGTCACCTCGACGGCGTCGGCGGAGCCGTGGCCGCCCTTGTCATCGTAGTATTCTGACAGATAGTTGCGATAGGCGGCATCGGCGTTGAACCAGACCTTGTACGAGCCCGTCGGCAGCCGCCGGAGGGTGTACGCGCCGCTCGCGTCCGTCAGCGCCGAATAGCACGCGGCCGGGATCGCGGCGTCCTGGGCAACGACCGTGAGGCCCTCGACGGGGTCGCCCGATCCGTTCGTCACCAGGCCCGTGATCAGGCCGGTCTCGCTCGAGAAGGCGGCGTCGAGGCCCGAAACGGTGGCCCCGGCCGCGACCGTGACGACGTCCGCGGCCGTGAAGTCGGCCCGGTCGTTGTACCACTCGACCGTCATGTTCTCCGTGGACGGCCGGAACCGGACCCGGTAATCGCCGGGCGGCAGGTTCCGGATGGCGTAGGCGCCCGCCGCATCGGTCGTCGCCGACAGCGAAAAAGAGCCGTCCGGGCTGAAGGCGTAGACGTTGGCCGAGACACAGGCCTGCCCGCCGCTGTCCGTTATGGTCCCGCTGATCGCTCCGGCTTCGGCCAGGACGCCGTCGATCCCGCTGGTCGAATTCCCCGCGGTGACGGCGATCTCCTGGGCCTCATTCAGGCCGAGGACGTCCGGGTAGTATTCCGAGATATAGTTCGCCGACGCGACCGTCGCCGCGTTGAACCGGATCTTGAACGTGCCCGTCGGCAGCCGGCCCAGGGAATAGTTGCCGTCCGCGTCCGTTGACGCGGATTGGAGGGCCATCCCCGCCGGGTCGCAAGCCGTCACTTGGACGCTTTCGATCGGGTTCCCTTCCCCGTCCGTGATCCGTCCGGCGATCACGCCGGCCGTTCCCAGGGCGGCGTCGATCCCGCCGGTCGTCGCCCCGGCGGCCACGGCCACGGGCATCGCCGAAGCGAATGAAGTCGCGTCGCTGTGCCACTCCGTCGCCAGGGCGTATCCGCCCGGGGCCCGGAAGCGCACCGCATAGTTGCCCGCCCGCAGGCGGTCGATCTCGTATCGGCCGTCGGCGTCGCAGACATCACCCGCGGCTTGGACCGCGTCGCCCGCGTAAGCGAAGGCTGCGGCATAGCCGAGCGGGTCCCCCGACGCGTCCGTGATCCGGCCGCTGATGACGCCGCCCGGCGTGAGCTGGCCGTCGATATCCGCCAGCGTCTCCCCCGCCACGAGGGTCAGGACCTCGCCGCCGTGATAGGCCTCGCCGAGGAAATTGACGTCCGGCGTCCAGTCTAAATCGTCGTTGAAGTCGCTGACGTTGAACTGGACCGTATAGAGGCCGGGCGTGTAGCCTGTCCGGTAGGTGCCGTCCTCGCCGGTCACGACCAGCGGCCGGCTGACGTTCCAGTCGAACGGCGAGCCGTAGAGCTCGACATAGGCCCCGGCGATCGGGTTCCCCCCGTCGTCCGTCAACGTGCCCGTGACGAAGGCCAGGCCGAAGTCGGCGTTGGCGTCGATCGTCAGCGCATAAACGACCCCCGGCGCCTCGTAGTAAACGTTCGAGATGTAATACCAGCCTTCGGCCGCGCCGTAGATGTAGGCCGTTTCGTCATCGCAGCCGCTGGTGTTATAGCCCAAAAGACGCTTGTCGGCGTCGAGGATGGCGAAATCCATGTCCTGGCGTATCGTCGGATCGGGATAGGCGGTCCCGCTCAGGACGACCCGGATGTCCTTGCCGGCGTCGGCCGCCGAGACGTAGAACTTGAACCAGTCCTCGTCGCGGATGATGAGGCCCGAGGTCCTCCCCATCGGCAGGACGGCCGCCGTCTCGAAGCTGTCGTTGTCCTCGAAGGCGTCGTCGACGCCGCCGGCGAAGGCCGCCGCGTAATCCTCGGCCGTCGCGTCCGCCGCGATCGCGTCATAGGTCCGGTCCGCCGGAGTGAAGCTGAAGCCCGGCAGGGTCGGCGTCGCCGTCCCCGACCAGCCGGCCGGAACGGCCGCCGCGTAGGCGCCGGCCGCATCGGTCGTCGGGGCGCCGGGAAGCCCGGCCATCGTGACGCCGGCCAGCCCGGCGCCGTCGCGCGTCACGGTCCCCGCGATGCGGTATCCGGCCGCGGCCGCATAGTCTTGTCCCGCGGCGTCGGCCGTGACATTGGCGTAGGTCCGGGTCGCCGGTGTGAAGGAATTGCCGGAGCGGACCGGCGTCACCGTCCCCGACCAGCCCGAAGGAACGGGCACGATATAGGTGCCGTCGGCGTTCGTCGCCGGGTTCCCCGGCAGCCCGCTCATCGTCACTCCGGCCAGCGGCGTCTGTCCCGAAAGCACCGTTCCGGAGATCATATAGCCGGACCCGGTGTACTCGCCGATCGTGATGGACAGCTCCCTGGTCGCGGACATCTGCCCCGAGGACGAATCGGTCACGGTGACCATGAAGCTGAACGTGCCCGCCGTCGTCGGCGTGCCGGAGATCGCCCCTCCAGCGCTCATCGCCAGGCCCGGCGGCAGGGCCCCCGAATAGAGCGTCCAGCGATAGAGCGGCCAGCCGCCCTCGACGCCGAGCTGCTGGCTGTAAGCCACGCCGATCTCCCCGCCCGCAAGCGAGGTCGTCGAGATCGCCAATTCCGGCCGATTGGCCAGCTCGGCGTCGCTGAGCGGCGTCGATTCGCTTTCGTTGACCGTGATCGTATCGGCGGCGGCGAAGCTCGTCTTGTCGTTATAGTATTCGGAGACGTAGCCCAGCCAGTTCGCGTCGGCGTTGAAATAGACCTTGACCGAGCCGGGCGGCACCTGCCGGATCGTGAAGTAGCCGTCGCCGTCCGAGATCGCGCTGGAATAGGCGGATTCCTTCGACGCGTCCTGGGCGATGACACGGACCGAGTGGATGGCGTAGCCGTAGGCGTTGACCACCCGGCCGATGATCATGCCGCCTCCTCCGGGGAGGGTGACATCGATGTTCTCGGTGGTCGCGCCGGCCGCGACCGTCACGGTGCCGGCCGCGGCGTAGGACGTCGCGTCCGGATACCAATGAGGGATGCGGTCGCCCTGCTGGCTGGGACGCGCCAGGACCTTGTAGGTCCCCGGCGGCAGGTTATTGAGGATATAGGTCGTCTCCCCAACAAGGGGAACGGCCGGCGAGACGCTCCACTGGAAATTGCTGGCCGTGTCGAAGGCGATGACGGCCACGCTGCCGTTGTTGTTGAGGATCCGGCCGGAGATGGACCCGGCGGCCGGAAGCACGGCGTCTATGCCTTCGGTCACCGCGCCGGCGACGACATGGGCCGTCGTCGCATCGGCCAGGAAACGCGTGCCCGGGTAATACTGGGAGACCAGGGAGATGGTGCCCACCGAGGCCGCATTGAACAGGACCTTCCAGTCGCCGGCCGGCACGGCCGAATGGGTGTAGTAGCCGTCCCCGTCCGTCCGGACGGTCCACAGCGTCAGTCCCACCGGATCCACGATGGAGACCTGCAGGTCGCCCACGGGATTCATGTCGGCATCGAGGACGCGGCCCGTGATCGCGCCCCAGGTCTTCACGTCGAGCGACGCGTCGATGCCCGATGTCGTCCCGGCGGCGGCGGCCCCGACCGGGTCGGCCGAAGCGAAAAGCGCTTTGTCGTCGAACCACTCGTTGATCAGGTCGCCGGACCCCGTCCGGGCGCGGACCGCGTAGTTGGCGGCCCGCAGCCGATCGACGCGGTAAACGCCGCTGGAATCGGTGAGAACGGCGGCGACCCGCGACCAGTTGCCGAGATAGACCTGCGCGCTCGCGCCGCCGAGCGGCGCCCCGCTTCCGTCCGTGATCTGCCCGGTGATCGTCCCGCCGGGGATCAGGTACATATTGACGTTCTCGAGGGACGCCCCGCCGGTCAGCGTCAGGACGTGGTTGTACTGATAGACATCCCCGAGGTAGTTCGCGTCGGGCGTCCAGGCGAGACCGTCGTCGCCGAAATCCTGCGTATTGAACCGGAGCGTGAAATCACCGGGAAGCCAGCCGATCTTGTAATAGCCGTTCGCGTCCGTGAAGACCATGGGCCGGGTGACGTTCCAGTCGAACGGCATGGCGTAGAGCTCTACGGACGCCCCGGCGACCGGGGACTCCTCCTCATCGTCCAGCACCTGCCCGCTGATATAGGCGAGGCCGAAGGTGTCGCTCAGCTCGGCCGACAGGGAGTAGACCGTTCCCACGGCCCCGACGTAGTTCTGGACGACGTAGTACCATCCCTCGGCGACGCCGCAGACGTAGGCCGTTTCGTCCGGCGCGCCGCTCAGGTTGTAGCTCAGGAGCCGGCCGGAGGCGTCCAGGATCCCGAAGTCCAAGTCCCGGCGCGTCGTCGCGTCGGGGAAGCCCGTCCCCCAGACCCGGACCTTGAGGTCCTTGCCGGCGTCATCCGCGGGAACATAGAACTTGAACCACTCCTCGTCGCCGAGCACCAGGTCGTGGGTCGTTCCGAGCGCGAGGGAAGCCGCCGTTTCGAAGGTATCGTTCTCCTCGTAGGCGTCGTCGACGCCGCCGGCGAAGGCCGCGACGTAATCCTGCGCGCTCGCGTCGACGGCCTGGTTCGAATAGGTCCGGCTGGCCGGGCTGAACGTGAAGCCGGGCTGGACCGGGGTCACCGTCCCGGTCCATCCGGTCGGAACCATCGCCGCGTAGAAGCCGAGCGCGTCGGTCCTGACGGTGCTCGGAAGCCCGCCGATGAGGACATCGGCCTGTCCCAGGCCGTCGAACGTGACCTGTCCCGAGATCGTGATGTCGGCCAGGGGGACGATCGGACCGTTGGCGGCGACGACCGCCGCCGTGGAGGCCTCCTGCCAACCCCTGGAAAAGAGCTCCGTCCCTTCCCCTTCCCTGACGTCCCAGACGATGATCCCGCGCCCGTCGGCCCCCGCGGCCCGGACGATGGCGGGATTGCCGCCGCCGCTCCGGTCCTCATCGAGAACGATCTCGGCCGAGGCGGCCGTATCGCCCCAGCCGATGGTCCTGGCCGCGATGTCCCGCGCGGCCGGGGCCTCGACGCCGGCCGCCTGATAGGTCACGAGGATACGGCCGGCCAGCCCGGCCGCGAAGGCCGCCGGACGGGACTCGAGCCGCGACTCCGTCGCGGTCAGGTCGCCGGCCAGGAGGACCTGGTCGCCGCCGATATCGGCGAAGGCGATCTCCGAGCGGCGAGCCCCGCGCTGGGCCTGCCAGACTACGAAATATCCCGCCGTTCCGGGCACTCCGGTCACGCTCGGGGCGGTATTCCGGGCTCCGTCGGCGGCGACGGCGACCACGCTTCCGAGCGCGTCGGCCGACGCCGCGCCGGCCGGGACCTCCCGGCCTTCGATGTCGATCCGGCCGGCCGCGACCGGCTTTTCCCAGGCCACGAAGAACTTGCCCCCGGCCTGGTTGATGGAGGGGGCTTGAAGGTTGTCGTAGGCCGATCGGCCGAGAACGACGGCGTCCCGGGCCTCTTCTCCGGGTCCGCCGATGCTCCGGCCCTTGATCACGTTGAGGCCGGACTCGTCGAGCTCTTCCCAGACGACGAAGAACCGGCCGTCCAGGCTGGAGAAGCCGATGTCGGGATGATCGACGGGCCTCCCCGCGTTCGCCGTCACGCTCCTGAAGCCGTCGATCCTGCCCTCGGCGTCGACGGCACAGGCTTCGATCGACCGCCCCGTCGACCAGACGACCAGCCAAGAGCCGGCGCCCGTGGCCGCGGCCCGGGGATGCCGCTCATCGCCGGCCGAGGAAGCCAGATGCATCACCCGGCCCGCGGGATTCCCGTCGCTGTCGAGCATCCGGGCCTGGATGTCCCAATCCCCCGAGCTCCGCCCGGTCCGGTCCTGCCAGACGACCAGGTATTTTTGGGCCTGCGCGTCATAGGCGATGCCGGGCCTGGCCTTGATCGTCCCGCCGCTCGCGACGGGCTGTACTTTTTTCTGAAATTCCGCGGCCGCGAAAGTCAGGGCGATAACGAGGAAGAAAGAAAAGAGGATAGGAAAGAGGCGCGACTTTTTCATAGGACCTTCCCTCCGATGCGTTCCCGGCGGCCTTATCAGAAGCGGGCCGGCTTCGGCCGGCCCGTCCTCAACGAGACAGGAACGGAGAAGGAAGGAAGTGATCGGCGGTCATCGATAGAGCGTTAGGAATTCCCCTGCGGCTTCCCGTTTCTCCGCTGTTACTCCAAAGATGAATGGATTCTCCGACAAGCGCCCTATTATTGCAAGGACTTTTTATGATGCCGCGAACATCTCTGGAGTCGGCTATTTAAGTTTCCTCTTTTGGCCATTCCGCCCGGTCGCCGGCTTCTCGACGGCGGACTCGCCGGGTTGGCTGTTCTTTTGTTCCGTCCAGACGAAGCCCGGCTCGCCGGGACCGGGCGCGCGGAGGTCCCGGGCCCGCTCGTTTTCCTTCGGTTCCAGGTTGACGTCCTCGAAATAAGCGAACCGGGCGCCGCCGGGGCCGCGGTCGGAATCGTCCAGCTTCAGCCCGGACACTCCCGGCTTCACTCCGTTCCCCGCGCCCCGGAAGGTCTGGGCCGGGGCCGTTCGTGCGGCCGCAGCGAGCCCGCCCGCCTCGGCGATCGTCCCCTGCGCCCGCATCGTTCCGGCGGCGATGTCCCGCGCGGAAGAGGACAGCCGGGCCCAGGCGCTGCCGTTCGAGTACTTGACCCAGACGCCGCCCTGAGAGGGCCAGATGCCGATGAGATCGGCCGTGCCGTCGGCGTCGATGTCACCGCCGGCGACCTGGCTGGCCTGGGAGGCCATCCTGACCCAGGCCCCGTTCATGGAATTCCTGTAATAGACGCCTTGCCCGTCCCAGGTCGCCAGGAGGTCGTCCCGCCCATCGCCGTTCATGTCCGCCACGGCGATATCGGCGGCCGTCGACGACAGCCGGACCCACGCCCCGCTCTGGGAATATTTCACCCAGACCCCGCCCTGGGAAGGCCAGATGCCGACGAGATCGTCCGTCCCGTCCCCGTCGATGTCGCCGGTCGTGATCATCGTCGCCGGCGAGGCCAGCTTGACCCAGGCGCCGGAGACGGAGCTCCGGTAGAAGACGCCCTGACCGTCCCAGGTCCCGAGGAGGTCCGCGCGGCCGTCGCCGTTCATGTCCCCGGCGGCGATGTGCACGGCCGTCGAAGAGAGCTTGGCCCAAGCGCCGCTCTGCGAGTACTTGACCCAGATCCCGCCCTGGCTCGGCCAGAGCCCGATGAGATCGTCGATCCCGTCCCCGTCGAGGTCCCCGGCCGCTATCATCGTGGCCGGCGAGGACAGCGCGACCCACGCCCCGGTATCCGAATTCCGGTAATAGACCCCCTGCCCGTCCCACGTCCCGACGAAATCGTCCGGATAGATCGTCACGACGCCGAAGTTCGCCGTGACGCTCTTTGGCCCGTCCATGGTGACGGTCGCGGGATTGTCCGCGGAATTGAAGTCCCCGCTCCACCCGGCGAACACGCTGCCGGCCGCGGGGACAGCTTCTATGACTGCCTGACTCCCCGCCGCGAAGCCCTCTTCGTACGGCAGGTCATGGGAGGTCCCGCCGACCTTCACCGCGCCGCCGCCGGCCCCGCCCGCCGCCAGGGACAGCGTGTAGACGAGCTGGGCGGTGGTGAAAGCCAGTTCCTCGCCGTAAGCCGTTCCGTGCGAATTCGTCGCGTAAGCCCGGACATAGTACAGCGTGGACGGGACGAGGCCGGTCAGGCTGCTCGTGAACGCCCCGGTCCCGCTTCCGTCCGTCGTGTGAGAGCCGGCGGCCGTCGGATGCTCGGCGGTGCTCCAGCAGACCCCTCTCGCCGTGACCGCGGCCCCGCCGTCCGCGAGGACGACGCCGCCGCTCGCCGCGGTGGTGGTCGAGATGCCGCTGACCGCGGCGGTCGTCACGCCGGGGGTCGTGTTCGTCCGCGCGTAGTCCTGGTTGAGGCTGCTCGCCGCCAGGCCGGAATAGGTCCGCGAGGCGGGCAGGAATTCGTAGCCGGACTTGGAGGGGGTCAGCGTGCCCGACCAGCCGGGGGCGACGCGGACGCTGTAGAAGCCGGAAGCGTCGGTCGTGACGGAGCCGGCGCCGTAATTCACGGCCGCCCCGGCGATGGGGCTGTTGTTCGTGTCGCGGATGGAACCGGCGACGACGAGGTCGGAGAAGAGCCGGCTCGCGGGATCGCCGAAGAGGTTGAAATCGAACAGGTTCATCCACGAGGCCCCGGTCCAGGCGGAGTACATGTTGACGCCCATGTCGCTCTTGACGGCGAAAAGGGCGTCGCCGGCCGGCTTGGCCCCGGTCACCAGCTGCTCGGCGTAGTAGTAGCCGATGCTGGCGTTGTCGGCGTAATACTTGAGGGACAGGCGCCACGACGTCACGGCGTACCAGCTCACCCGGCTGGCGGCCACGGTGGCGACCGCGCCCCGGATGAGGAGGAGGGAGCCGAGATTGGACGGCTCCTCGGGCGTCCCGTTCGAACAGGAGCACTGATAGACGAAAGCCGGGCGGCTGTCGTCCAGGGAAGAGACGTCGTTCGCGTTGAGGATGTAGCCGGTGCCGCAGTCGGTGTATCCGAGGTAGGCGCCGAACCAGTTCCCGTGGCCCCACCAGAGCACCAGGCCGTAGGGATTGGCGTCCCAATGGGCGGCGGTCGCGCCGCTGAGGAGCTCTTCCTCGCTGTCGAAGACGGAGTTCGCGGCCGCGCAGAAATTGCCCTGCATATAGAGCCGGTGGTAGCCCATTCCGGAGGGGGCGACGTAATTGTTGACCATCGCCTCTCCGAGGTAGGCCCCGTCGGTGGTGGCGTCGCTGAAGCTCTCGGGCAGGAGGGCCTTCCGCCTCCAGGCCGTGTCGGATGAGCTGCCGTAGGCGATGATCTTGGCCAGGACGTCGTCCAGGTAGGGATATTCCTCATAGACGGGGATCCGGCCGACGTACACCTCGTTGACGAAATCGACGCCCCCGGTACCCCGGTCGCCTGCGTACTCGCCGAAATTCCCGTCGGCGTCGAGGTCCCAGTTGCCGGTCAGGTCGGCATAGAAGTAGTCCGTCGGCGATTCCTGATAGGACGATTGGTCCGATCTCGGCCAGCACATCTTCATCGGGATGTCGCCGGCGGCGGGGTCCGGATTGCCGATGAGCAGGACGTACTTGACGGCCAGGGCGGCGTAGTTGTCGATCAGCCATTGGCGGATCTTTTCCGCGGTCCCATCGGGGGACTGGCCCGTCAGGCCGCCGAACTCGTCCTCGGTGATGACGAGCGGCGTGTGCCCCTGGCCCGTCAGGTAGGCCGTGAAATCGGCCAGGGCGGCGGCATGGGCCGACTCGATGGCGTTGGTCGTTATGATCACGTAGTCGTTGGTCGCCTGGGCCTGGGGCACGACGACGGCGGGCCGGTACCATTCGGCGGCCGACGAATAATTGAGGAGGAGGCCGCGGGCCCGGTCGTCCATGGCCCCGTCCGCCAGCTGGGCGTCGGAAGCCAGCCGCACGGCGGCGAGGCTATAGCTGATGCGGACGGTCGCGCCGGGGACGAACACCAGGTCCTTCGTCACGGGGTTGTAGCGGAACGGCGAGTAGGCTATCTTCGCGATCCGCCATTTCCTCAACCGCGAAAAGCCCGCGTACTCGACGGTCTTCTCCGGGAAGTAAGCATCCCGGCCGTACACGCTCTGATAAGGATCCAGGACCCTGTCCTTCCCGTCCCAGGCGGCCAGAGGAGGCATCTCCGGGATCACGAACCGGCCGAGGCTGACCGGCGCGGTTTCGTCCGAGGCGACGGAGATCGTCCCGATCTCGACATCCGGGGGCAGGGCCACATAGAAGACGCGCACGGGCAGATCGGGGTATCCGGGGACGCCCAAGCTCGCATAACCGGGCATGACGATCCGGTGCGATCCGTCCGCGCCCGGAGTGATCTGATAGGACGGGGCGGTCAGCACGATCTGCTGCTGGGCGGCCGGCAGGGAGGCGATGCCCAGAGCGCCCGCGAACAAGATGCCGAGAGCGATGATCCGGATGGATTTCATGGCCTGGTCCCCCTGAGGTCCGTTTGACCCGAATCTACGGATTATCTCCGGCAAAGTCAAGGTCCGCCGTTCGTTCCCCGGGCCGGAGAACGGCGCCCCGCCGGGCGGCTATTTTTGAGAACGTCGCGGGTTCTCCTTTTTCCTGTCCGCGGTTCTTGTCTCGCCCGGGAAGGCGTTTTTCTGCTCGGTGCAGGCGAATCCCGGCTCCCCGGGACCGGGGCGCGACGCCCCGGCGCCAAGCGCCTCGCGAGGCTCGAGGTTGATGTCTTCGATGTGGACGAAGCGCGCCCCGCCGGGGCCGTCGGCCGCGAGGTCCTTGCGGACGGCCGCCGCCCCGGGACCTTCGGCCGCCCCGCCGACCGGCCAGGAAAGCTCCTCGGTCTCCTGGACGCCGGTCCGGACCGAGGCCGCGGCCGCCGCGCCGCCCTCGTCCCCCGCCTCGGCGACCGGCCTCATCTTCCCCGCGGCGATGTCCCGGGCGGTCGCGCCCAGGAGCTGCCAGGCCGCCGTGCTTGAGGATTTCGCCCAGACCCCGCCCTGCGACGGCCAGACGCCCATCAGGTCGTCGGCGCGGTCGCGGTCGATGTCGCCGGCCGTGATGAGCGTCGCCGGCGAGGCCATCTTGACCCAGGCGCCCGTGATGGAGTCCCTGTAGAACACGCCCTGCCCATCCCACGTGCCGAGGAGATCGACCCGGCCGTCGCCGTTCATGTCCCCGGCGGCGATGTGCACGGCCGTCGAGGACAGCCGGGCCCACGTGCAGGTCTTCGAATATTTGACCCAGATCCCGCCCTGGGCCGGCCACAGCCCGATCAGATCGTCCGTGCCGTCCCCGTCGATGTCGCCGGCGGTCACCATCGTCGCCGGCGAGGCCATCTTGACCCAGGCGCCCGTGACCGAGTTCCTGTAGAACACGCCCTGCCCGTCCCACGACCCGACGAGGTCGACCCGGCCGTCGCCGTTCATGTCCCCGGCGCCGATATAGGCGGCCGTGGAGGACAGCCGGGTCCACGCGCCGGTCGCGGAGTACTTGACCCAGACACCGCCCTGGCTCGGCCAGATCCCGATGACGTCGTCGATGCCGTCGCCGTCCAGGTCCCCCGCCCTGACCATGTTCGCGGGCGAGGCCATCCGGACCCATCCGCCGGTATCCGAATCCCGGTAATAGAGCCCCGTGGCGTCCCAGGTGACGACGAGGTCGTCCTTCCGGACGGCGGCCGCCTCGATGGCGAAGTCGGCGTCCGAATCGTCCGAGACGCCGCCCTGCCAGACAAGCACGCGGCAGTTCGTCGCGACCGTCTCGTCAGAGGCGATCTTCCAGGAGAATGTGCCGGCCGTGACATCGGCCGTGCCGAGGGTCTTCTGATAGACCCCTCCCTCATAAAGGTCGATGGTCACCGTGTCCGCCAGGCCCGTCTCCGCCCAGGTGACGGCCTGGGTCGAGCCGGCCTTCCAGGTCTCTCCCCCGTTGGGCGCGATGACCGTGATCCCCGCCGGCACGACTTCCGCGGCCGCATAGTCCTGGCCCGTCTTGTCGGAGGTCAGATCGGCATAGGTCCGCGAGGCGGGCTCGAAGGAATAGCCCTCCAGGACCGGGGTCACGACGCCGGACCAGCCGGCATCGACGGAAACGCCGTAGGCGCCCGCTTCGTTCGTCACCGGGCTCCCGGGGAGTCCGGAGAGGGTGACGCCGGCCAGGGGCAGGCCCTCGGCCAGGACGGTTCCCGAGATCGAGACGACGGTATTGATGCTGGCCACGGCCGACACTTCGGCGCTTTCGCCGCTGTCGACCGCGTTCGAGTTGCCGGCGTTGGCGTCCGTGTGCGTCCGGACGACGAAATAATATCTCTGGCCCGGCGTGAGCCCGGTCACCTGCAGGAACGCGGCCTTTTTGTCCACCGTGTGCCCGGCCGACGCATAGGGCCCACCGGAGGCCTGCGAGACGAGAACGTCATAGTAGCCGCCATAGGTCGTGAAGGCGATCGGCGTCCACGAAACGAGGATGTTGCCGCCGGCCTGGGTGGCGGCCGTCACGCCGGAGGGGGCGACGGTCTGCAGGCTGGCCCAGTCCGAATCCTTGGAATCCAGGAACGCGGCCAGCGACGAGTCCGACGTATAGAGCGCGTTGAAGCTGAGGTCCGTCGTCGCCGGGACCAGGGCCGTCAGGTTCATGAGGGACGCCGGCAGGGGCCCGGCCAGCATGTTCGAGGAGATCCGGAAGGCCTGGAGCTTGGTCAGGCTGCCCAGCTCCGCCGGGACCGTCCCGGCAAGGTGATTCCCATTGACGCTGAGGTCGATCAGGTTGGTCAGGGACCCGAGCTCGGCCGGGATGGACCCGGTCAGCTGGTTGGAATACAGGTGGAGATACGCCAGCTTGGT
Source organism: Acidobacteriota bacterium (assembly GCA_039683095.1). Lineage (NCBI taxonomy): Bacteria > Pseudomonadati > Acidobacteriota > Acidobacteriota bacterium. Next base: position 12,480 of record JBDKSB010000009.1, read on the forward strand.
CAGGTTTCCCAGAACGGCGGGGATGGGGCCGCTGAGCTGGTTCAGGTGGATATAGAGCGTGACCAGGTTGGCCAGATTGCCCAGCTCGACCGGGATCGGCCCGGTCAGGGAATTGGATTGCATCCGCAGATCGGTCAGGGCCGCCAGGTTCCCGAACTCCGGGGGGATCGTCCCGCTCAGGTCGTTGAACTGGAGGAGCAGGGTCCGGACCGAGGTCAGACCGCTCAACGCGGCCGGGATGGACCCGGTCAGGGAATTGAAGCGAAGGTCGAGCATGATCAGTGAATGGAGATCGCCCAGTTCCGACGGGATCGAGCCGCTCAGCTGGTTGTTGCCGGCGACGAACTCCTGGAGATCGGCCAGGCTGCCGAGGCTCGCCGGGATCGAACCGCTCAGCTGGTTGTACTGGATGTAGAGCTTCTGCAGGGCCGTCATATTCCCCCATTCCGTGGGGATCGATCCGGTCAGGGCGTTGGTCTGGAGAAGGAGGTCCCGGAGGGCCGTCAGGTTGCCCAAACTCGCCGGCAGGGAGCCGCTGAGCCGGTTGTCGTGCAGGTCGAGCGTCGTCAGGCCGGTGAGGCTGCCCAGCTCGGACGGGATGGCCCCGTCGAACAGGTTGGAATAGAGGGACATGGTCTGGAGGCCGGTCAGTCCGCCCAGGCTCGACGGCAAGGAGCCGCTGAACTGGTTGTAGTAGAGATTGAGCGTCGTGAGCTGGGTCAGGTTGCCCAGCTCGGCCGGCAGGCTGCCGCTGAGCTGGTTTTCGCTCAACTGCAGCGTGGTGAGATTTACGAGGTTCCCCACGCTCGACGGCAAGGAGCCGCTGAGCTCGTTGTGGCGGAAGTTCAGGACGGTCAGGTTCGTGAGATCGCCGATCGCCGCGGGCAGGCTGCCGATCAGGTTGTTCGTCGGGAGGCTGATGCCGGTCACGGTGGTGTTCGAGGCCCCGACGGTGACGCCGTACCAGGTGTTTTCCGTGCCGGGCATGGCGAACCCGTCGGCATCGAGCGGCGGCGTTTTCCAGCCCGAGTTGGTGCCCCAGGAATCGCCGCCGGTCGCGTTGTAGAAGGCGATCAGGGCCTGCCTCTCGGAGGCCGGGATGGCGCCTTCGAGAGCGGACGTCAAAGCGAGCAGGGCGAATAGCGTGAGAACGGCACTCGATCTTCTCATGGCATACATCTTCCCGCGCAACATGAACGGCTCATCGCGATTTAAATTTATCCATTTATTTTCAACGATTTGCTAAAGCGTTTACTATCGCCCCCAAAGGGGATTTTTGTTTCCCCTCCAGCGATGAGGCGCCTCCCCTCTGGCGGGGGCTCTTGGGACGCGCCCCAGGCAGGATAGAGGTCTGCCGGCGGCCAGTCAAGCCATCTGCTCTCTGCTGGCCGCCGACAGGCCGAGATGGCCCGAGCCGTACCATGGTCCGGGCCAGCGATTATTTCATGATCTTCTTGCCTTTGTTGTTCGGCTCCCTCGGATCATTCCGGGCGCGATCATCCATCTTCTCGCCCGGGATCAGGTTCTTCTGGTCCTCGGCGACGAAACCGGGCTCCCCGGGTCCGGGAATACGCGTCAGCGCCGCGGCCGGGTCCTCGGTCGGCTCGAGGTTGACGTCCTCGATGTAGATGAAACGTGCGCCGCCGGGCCCGTCACCCGATAGATCGGTCTTGAGGACCGCCGTTTCGATCCCTTCGGTGTCGCCCGCCGCCATCGGCAGATCGACCGCGACTCCGGCGGCCATCGGCGTGCTTTCCGATTCCTGGAGCCTCATCAGCCCTGCCGAAATGTCGATCGCGGTCGAGGAGATCTTCGCCCAAGCCCCGGACGTCGAGTACTTCACCCACACGCCGCCCTGCGTGGGCCAGATGCCGATCAGGTCATCGAGCCCGTCGCCGTCGAGGTCGCCGCATGTGACCTGGGTGGCCTCCGAGGCCATGCGCGTCCAGGCCCCGGTGAACGAATCCCTGTAGTACACACCCTGCCCGTCCCAGGTCGCCAGCAGCTCGTCCCTTCCGTCGCCGTTCATGTCGCCGGCGGCGATGTCGCGCGCGGTCGAGGAGATCTTGGACCAAGCGCCCGTCCGCGAATACTTCGCCCAGACCCCGCCTTGGCCGGGCCAGATGCCGATCAGGTCATCCGTCCCGTCTCCGTCCAGGTCGCCGGCCGTGATCAGGGTTGCGGGAGACGCCAGCTTGACCCAGGCGCCGTTGGCCGAGTTCCTGTAGAAGACGCCCTGGCCGTCCCACGTCCCGACGAGATCGACGCGCCCGTCGCCGTTCATGTCTCCCGCGGCGATGTGCCGGGCCGTCGACGACAACTGGGCCCACGCCCCGTTGGACGAATACCTTGCCCAGATCCCTCCCTGTGACGGCCACAGGCCGAGGATATCGTCGATCCCATCGTTGTCGATATCGCCGCCCGCGATCATCGTCGCCGGCGAGGCCAGCCTGACCCAGGCGCCGGTGTCCGAGTTCCGGTAGTAGACGCCCTGGCCGTCCCAGGTGGCCAGGAGATCCTTCTTTTTCGGGGCCGGCGTGGTCGTGACCTTGATATCGTCGATGTAAGCGAATGTCCCGACGGACGACCAGCTCCCCTTCATGAAGGCCAGCTGGCAGATCGGGCCGCCGGCGTTCGTCGCCGGGGCGACCCCATAGTTCACGCCGTTGATCCTCAAGACCAGCTTGTCCGTGATCGTATTCCAGGTAAGCGAGATCTTGCTCCACACGTCGAACGTCAGCTTGGGGAGAGAGGTGAAGTCGGTCCACTCCGTGCCGTTCACATAGTACTTGACGGTCCCGTCCGCGGAGATCCAGAGCCAGAACCTTACCGTGGGGTTTTTGTACCAGGAATCCTGAGAGGACAGGTAGATACAAGCGGTCTCAGGTCTCGTCGAAGGGGCGTAGTACCAGAATTCCGCCGTCCCCTTCTCAATGGGAGAAAAGATCTTATAGCACTCCGCCTCATCCTGATTGGCATAGCCGCTATAGTTCCTGATGGAATTCGGCGCGCTATGGGCGTTATCCGAGGTCAGTCCGGACTGATCCCGGAAACCCCAGCCCTGCGTCGTGCCGTCGTCGAAGTCGGAGAAGAAGGCGATGCCCGTCCCAAAGCTGAAGGGCCCGCTCGTCGAATATGTGGTTCCTCCGGAATTAACCGCCACGACGTTCCAATAATAGAGCTGGTCTTTGGCGACGTTCACCGAGAGGCTGGTTTCCGTCGTGTTTGCGTGGAAGCCCGGGGTGCGGCTCGTGCCGAAATAGATGTCATATGAGGTTGCGTTAGCCGAGGCCGTCCAGGTCAGTGTCACGGATGGCGTCAGTCTGGGGACCGCCGTGACGCTGGCTGGCGACGTGAGATCGAATGCCCCCGGCGGAGGCACCGTCGTGAACGACCAAGCTGCCGACCATTCGCTCCAAGCATCGTGGATGTCCTTGTAGCGGACACGCCAGAAATATGTCGTCTCTACCGCAAGGGTGCCGGCAGGAATCGTGACCTGGATCCCAGCGATATAGCCCTCGCCGCTGTCCCATACGGGGGTCGAGAAATCCCCATTGTCATCCACCTGCCACTGGCTGTTCGAATGTTCATCCCCCTCCGGGTCGCTGAAGGCCGACGCTGTAAGGATCGGCTGGAGGCCCTGGTCCGTCGCCGCGTCGGCCGGGCTGACCGGAGACGGCGTTTCGGGCGGCGAGTTCGCCCCCGAAATCTCATAGACACCGCTTGCGATCTCGCTCGGCTGCATCGAGGAATGATAGGCTCTCGCCTTTAAGGTCGTCGTGGCGTCGATATGAACTGGGGACGCATAGGGCGTAGAGCTTTGCGTCGGATCCAAGCCGTCGGTTGTATAGAAGATCGTCGCATCGGCGGTCGCACAGCTGATCGTAATGTTCTGGGCGGACGAATAGGTGCCGGGTTCGGGGGTAAAGACGGGAGTCGCCGCTTTCCCGATATTGACGACCACCGAGTCTTCGACCTGGACCGAGGCCGGAGGATCTTCCAGGACGACCAACTTGACGGTGTATTGTCCGGCCCCCAGCGCGGACGTGTCCCATTGACACAGCAGGCTTCCCGTCACCGGGACCGTGATCGCGGATGTGATCTCGGTCCATGCCGACGGAGCCGCGCCTTCACCATAAAAGACCTGATACTGCAGGAAATTGAGGTCCCAGGCGGTCCCGCGGATATCGACGATCCCACTGACGTTCTGACCGGCCGTCGGACTGGAAAGGACGGCGATAGGAGCGGTCACATCGGGCTCGACCGTAAACGTCCAGGAGTAGGATTCCACGAGCCCGTTCCCGGTCTCCGAAAGGATCCCGGCGGAGCCGCCGACGAGAGTCAAGGAATAGACTGCGGAGTTCGTCAAATCCCGCGAGGGGATGAAGGTGATCTTATTGCCAACGGGCGTATAGGAAATGCTGCCCGGAATGACCTGCAGTCCGGAATCCCGGAGGATGACCGTAGAGCTTGTGATCGTGGAGAGGTTGAGCGAGCTGTCGAAGAAAGCTTCCACCGCCGGGCGGACCGACACATTGATCGCTCCGTTCACGGGAGACACCCCCGTGACGGTGATGGCGAAGGAACTCACGCTGAAGGAACCGGACTGCTGGGTGCCGGCGGGGGAATTATCGCCGTCCTGCACGGTGATCGTGTAATTATGGATGCCCTGATTAAAAGGACCCGCGATAACCTCATAGGAGCCGGCGGCGGCATAGACCGTTCCATCGATATCGCAGACGCTTGTTCCGATCCCCGATGCGTCACTGGCCGACCAGGAGATGCGGACTTGTTCGTTGGCCTCGATAGCGCCGTCGCCGTCGCCCCCGTATTCCGCAACCGCGATGTTGGATATCTGTGGACCCGAGATATCGTTGTCGAGGACGACATACGTCTTCGCGGCCTTATTGTTGGCCGTATTGTCCGACTCTGGAATGGCGTCGTCGGGATCGACGACCACGTAGATCTGATAAGTTTGGGCCAACAAGGGTTGCCAATCGACCTGGACGGCGGCGTTGCCGCTCTCGGAAATCGATGCGATCGTCTGATCGGCGCCGATCTGTGTGCCGCCCGAGGCGGGGTCGCCGCTGTAGAAGCGAACCACCACGTTGGCTAGGGGCGATGGGCTCAGGTTCTGGACCAGGGCCGAGATCGAGACGGTCCCGCTCTCGAGAACCGTTTCGGGATCGAATGTGATGTTGTTGGAGACGACCTGGATGTCGACCGATTCCTGGTGCGCAAGAACGGGAAATGCGGCCGGATCGGAATTCTCGGTGGCGATCACGATCTCGTTGACCGGCGTGGAATTCGTATTAATCAGAGCGACCGCGTCGGGCTCGCTATCGACTTCAGCTTCGGTGCTCTGCCAGGAAACAGCATGTGAATTGTCCGCGATGGTTTCATAGATGCAAAGATGCGAGTCCGCCGCGCCGCCGAGCCCCCCCACGACGATCTCGGTCGCTCCGTCGTTATCGGTATCCCCAGCCGCGACGCAGTACCCGTTCATGGATCCGGGCAGAAGGTAGTGTTCAGGGGCCGCCGTATTCCAGGAGTCGGGCCCCGGCGATTCTATGATGAGGAGATACCCGTCCTCCGAAACGTGAATGATCTCCTTCCTGGTATCTCCGTCAGTATCGGCAACGACGAGATCCTTGAGTGAACAGTATCCCAGATAATCCCCGATGGAGGGCTCGTACTTGAGAACCGGCGTCAAGGGGGGATAACTGTTGACCGCCGGGCTTTCATAGATGTACAGCTGGGCGTCATCGGTACCGAAGATGATCTCGCTATGGTTATCTCCGTCCGAATCCGCGACCTTGACCACGGGGATCGACGTGACATTGAATCCGTTCCGATCCAGGACGACGGGGCTGGTCCATCTAAGCGAGAAGCTGCTGCCATTCCATTCATATACCAGGACCCGGGGATCCGCGTCGCCTTCGCGAGCGACGATGATCTCCTGATTGCCATCATCATCCGCGTCCCCTACGGTCATGGCCGTATAGCCGTAGGTCGTGCCCCCGTTAAAGGCAACGGTTCGGGCGACCCAAGTATCGTTCCCGGTGGCTTCGTACCGGAGAACCCTGAATGGCAGTTTGCTGCCGGAAATATACAGGGAATTCGCGAGGACGACGATGTCGGTGTAGCCATTCTTGTTGAAGTCCGCCAATGCCAAAGAATGGGTTGCCGGGACGCCGCCCAGATCAGGAATGGTGCCCGTCGGGACCAGCTCGAAATCATCGTCCGCCACTTTTTCATGGATCTGGATATGGGCCGGAACGGGGACATAGTTATCCGTTACTCCGGCCGAGGTCGCGACGGCCTCGATCTTGCCGTCATTGTCCGTATCGCCCACCGCGATATTGTTGAAATCCCGGTCGATGAGCTTCTCCCAAAGCTTCGTGTAGCTTGCGGCGGGATTGGCCGCGGTCACCGTTCCGGTTAGGACGAACTCCACGGTGGCCTGTCCATGAGCGTTCGAATGGATCGACAGGGTCCTGGTAATGAAGCCGTCCAGGGCACTGGTATCGACGTTCATCGTGAAGGTCGTCGTAGCTCCCGGCGCGACCGTACACGGATAGGTTATGTCCGTAATGGTTGTATCAGAGAGATTCGGATCTATGCCGCTTATGACCAGATCCCCGCTGCCGCGGTTCCGGACGGTGACCACATGGGCAAGAGGCGTCCCTGGAGTTATGAGACCGAAATCATAAGTTGAAGGCGACAGCCGAATATAGGGCGTCGGCACGACCGTAAGAGTGATGCTCAGATCCTGGTACTTGTCTTGGTCTGGGCCGTACCATACCCGAAGAGGGGTCGTTATCGCGCCGGCGAAGCTCATTGGCGCCTGGTCCGTATCAAAGGCGGCAGTGTCGGCCTCGGTGCTCCCGGCCAGGATATCCGGATAATTCCCATTCAGATCCGTGAACACATTAGTACCCCAGGCCGTGCTCTGTTCGAGGATCCCCTTGGGATTGACGCAGGCCGCAGTGCCCATGTTTCTCAAGTGTATGAAGAAGTCGATCTCCTCGCCGCTTTCGAATACGCCATCCCCGTCCCCGCTGGATGAATCGACGATCTGAATATGGTCGACGACGAGATTCGGGGTCAGAGCGCCCGGGGCCGGGAAGGTATAGGTGAAGTAAAATGTCTGATAATAATGGTTACCGGATAGGTCCTGGTATTCTAGGCGCAGGGTGAATGGCGCGCTCGAAAAAGACGTCGCGTTGACATAGAAGCAGAATTCCGCGTCGGGGACGACATATTGACCGGAGGAGATGTTCCCGTAATAGATGAAGTTATCACCTTCGCTGAAGTCGATCTGAGACGCCGACGAACTAAGGGTCCCATATACAAATTTGATGTCTTGCCCTGACGTGTTTCTAATTGGGATGGTGACCCTCAGGGTTTCCAACCCTTCGGGTATGCCGTTGACATAGGTCTGATTGTTCCCGGGGTTTTCATCATCCCAGACCCAGCTGGCTTGGCTGGACAATTCGAACTGGGTTCCGGACGCCGGCAGGCGCACCTCGACTGTCCCAGTGCTGTATTTGATCACGGGGGGATTGACCTGATCCTCCAGGACGGCGACTATATAATAGGTTCCGACACTGACCGAGCTCGTGTCCCAGAAGAAAGAATTTTGGTTGCTGTCTTCGTATATGCTTGCCGCTATTCCGTTCTCATCTCTGATAGCGGCATGTCCATTCCCAAAGTTTGTATCGGTGTCGTAATAGAGCGTGATCAGCGCGTTGCTGTCTGGATCCGCGTCCGTCCAGCGGACAACGTAATAGCCCGATTCCGTGCTTTCTGCGCCCGTCGGTGCGGTGAAATCTAAACTCGGAGGCACATTATCTTCAGTAGGCACGTCCTCTATACTGAAGCTAAACTCGTAAGGACTGGGGAGATTATTTCCAGAGACATCTTTCACTCCAGTTCCTATGGTTACAGTTATAGTTTCTCCGAATTCAAAAGCTGCAATTGAATCAATGACAAGCGTGTCGCTCGGCGAATCAAATCCATAATAGCAGGCGTGTGTCCCGCTGGCCGAGCCAACGACGTGCACTGCCGAGTCCGAAAAGGACGCGTTATCCATATCCTCATCGAACTTGACAGTTATCAGCCCATACCTGCTAATTCCAAAAGAATATGACAATACTGAAGGCGGATCCGACTCGGGCTCCTGAGCCGTAAAAGTGACAAGTTGGGAATCCACTTCTGTATCAGCAAGTATGCTGAATACGCTTTTCTTAAGGACTATTTCAAATGGTTCGTCCAAATCAGTAGGAGTTACCCAGAGCTTAAAAGTGTGTTTATCTAAAAACCCTAGAGATACGGGCGACGATTCAGTAAATGGCCATGTCCATCCCATATCTTCGCCCCCGTCCCCAGCCCGAATTCCCACATAGAAATCACCAGCAGACGGGGCGACAATATCGACATCGACTGTACCCTGCCTGTCCTGAATGAGGCTGGACGTGGTTATGTCCATAATTCCATGCGATATTTCCACAGCCCGACAGGCATTCTCGAGGTTTTCGCATTCCGCATCGCTCCAACCATTGATGATTGCCGCCCTCGCCAAGGCATCACTTAAATCCCAGAAATCTGCAGAACTGGGCAAACCCGCATCTTCCACCATATAGAAGAGATCCGCGGTTTTAGAAAGCCCCATCTTGTCAATTACGTACCCATAGAAGTCATCCCCCGGAGCCGTTCCTTCAGCGAGGAGATAGGCCAGCTTGGATATGATTGTCGAATTAATATGCACCCCACCGTTATCCAATTCTCCTGTATAGAAACCGGTGTCACTCATCCTATCAGGGTAATGAGACGAATAAACTATGTTTCCATTCTTGTCTTTGATATTAATATCTATCACTGGCGGGTCAGCAAGGTATCGAAGAGCCAATACGGGAAGACCCTCTCCAATCCACCAGTCGCCGTCCCCATTATCAAAGTCGACAAACGTGGCAAATATATCCGAGAACGCTTCATCAATTGCACCAGATTGATTCAGATAAGTTAAGTTAGACTCGCAGTATGTCACCCAATGCGTATATTCATGGGCAACCATATCGTCTGTCAGATAATCATCACCGAAATGAAGCCGTTCGGTATAAAGAACGCCTCCGTCGCTAAACTCAGCATCTCGCCAAGGGGGAATCTCATCCGATGGGCAGTATCTTACCGTAGCTCTGATAACATGACCGTTGTTATCTACGCTATCACGTCCATGGTGGTCTTTATAATAATTATAAGCATCAGCTAAGAGGCTATATACTTTATTAATATCATCTGATCCTTCGCCAATATACTCAGGATCGTTTTCAGAGCGTCTCACTATTCCATTTGATTCTGTATTACTTGCATCACTAATCTCTCTATTTATTGCACTACGTATGTTTGATAAATGGAGCTCTACCTTGCCGCTATGAGCATTAACTAGGACGAGTTCGTTGACCCCGCTAGCCTTTTTATCCACTATTCTTGTTTGCCAAACTAGCTCAACAGGACCAGTGTTGCCCACGATTGACGGCCCATAGATTGTAAGCTCTGCAGGCGAGGCCTCTAACCCTGATATATTCTCTTCATCAGAAACAAAATTAATGGCCGCCTTTTGGGCATCATTTTTTGAAAGCGTGGGCGCGATTGATAAAATGCCATCATCAAGAACTCTCGTATCTCTCAATATATCGCTTGATAGGTACTCAATGCCGCCTTGACTATTAATGTGTGTTATAAGCTCTCCGGAAAAAATAGGGACGTTATGGTATTCTTGCTGAAGACGAACGATATTGCGACCGTTTCTTTTTTTCTCTTTAAGAAGCTTGAAATCGACATATGGGCTATTAATGCCTAACGCATATCCATTCTCGGTTATAAAGTTCTTCGTGGTCTGAACATGATCACCCTTAACAACGTCAAGAGCTGCAAAGGAATGATTCGCAGGCGCAACCAATGACCTGATACAACCATCTTCGGACATTGAATATCGTGGCGCCCTCTCTGCATTCAAATTCGATCCGACTTCTCCCGGAGTTGATTGTCTTAAGCGTTTTAAAAGCGTTTCAATGTATTGTTTCCTGTTATCGTCATTCAGAGTCGAGAGCTTTTTCCCCTGCTCACGGGTCTGCTGTCCGAGAAAATTGCCAGAAAGTAAAACCATAACCAGGGACAGAAACAGCAACCTCAGCAGGTTCTTTTCAGCTCTGGCTTTTTTCATCTAGCTTTCTCCTGTTCCTTAGAGTTTCCCAATCATCATAGGTAAGTGTCCCAGCATCCAATCAAGTGGATTTCATACTGGCAAATCGCCGAAAGAGGAATTGATAAAGGCCTCACGTTTAGCTGAGATCTTCGCCGTCGCCCCGGGTCTTCCTTGTTGAAGAAGAGCATATTCTGACTATGCACTCTGTCCGATCGCTTTTCCTTTAAGATACCCCTGGGCCAAAGTCAATATGCTTCTTTTCAATGTCAGATAAAGTCATGATTTGTCACGTAACGGGCGAGCGAAGCTCTTCGCCCGCAGCTGACAGGCCCTTGCATATCAAATAAATAATGGCCCGTTCGAGTCACTATTTGTCAGACCCCAAGGAACAGACCGCCCCTGCCTTTAGGAAAATGGGAGGTTCAATAAGAAAGAAGACCTAATGATACTTCAAAAAGAGCTCTTGAGCTTCTGAACTACAATGTCAACCTGCTTTTCCCTTAGGCCATTATAGAACGGCAGCGCGATCGTCCGGGCCGAGACGCTCTCCGTCACCGGGAAATCGCCTTCCTTGAAGCCGAACATCTTCCGGTAGAACGGCTGCAGGTGGATGGGCGTGAAGTAGTTGCCGCAGATGATCCCCTTCTCCCTCATCCCGACGATAATCCGGTCCCGGTCCTGCCTCGAGAAGCGCTCTGAAAGCCGGACTACATAGACGAACCAGCTGATGCGCTCCCCGTCCCTGGCCAGGGGAACGACGACATCCTTCAGGCCCTTCAGCCGCTCGGCATACCAGCCGGCGACGCGTTCCCGTTTGGCCAGCATCGCCTCTATCCGGGAGAGCTGCCCGATCCCCAGGGCGCAGTTGATGTCGCTCAAGCGGTAGTTGAACCCCAATCGCTCGTGCTGGAGCCAGGCGGCGGTCTCGCCCCGCCCCTGGTTCCTCATGCTCCGGCACAGGCTGGCGATGCCGTCCTCGTTCGTGACCAGCATCCCGCCCTCGCCCGTGGTCATCTGCTTGTTGGGGTAGAAGCCGTAGGCGGCCCAGCGCCCGAAGGTCCCCGCCTTGCGCCAGACGGCGTCATGTCCCGCCCCCCCCGCCTCGACCCTGATCTCGGCGCCCAGGGCCTCGCAGGCGTCCTCGATCACGCCGAGCTCGTACTTCCCGGCTATGTCCATGATCGCCGGCATGTCGCACGGACGGCCGAAGACATGGACGGGAAGCAGGGCCTTGAGGGCGCCCTCGCCCTTCGCAGCGCCCTTGCTCCTCAACTCCTTGACCTTTTCTTCCACCTTCCCGGCGTCGACATTGAGCGTCACCGGGTCGATGTCGACGAAGACCGGCTTCGCCCGCTCGAAGAGCAGGCAGTTCGCCGAGGCCACGAAGCTGAACGGACTGGTGATGACCGCGTCCCCCTCCCCTATCCCGAGCGCCCTCACGCCCAGGTGCAGCGCGCTCGTGCCGCTGTTGACCGCGACGGCGTGCTTGACGCCCAGGAACGAGGCGAACTTCTCCTCGAACTCAGGGAGCCGCGGCCCCAGACTCAGGTTGGGCGTCCGCAGCGTCTCGAGAACGAGCTCGCGGTCCGCGTCCGTGATGTCCGGCCGCGAGAGGGGGATTCTGACGGGGATCTTCATGAAAACATCCTTGGTATCTTGATGGCCAGTTCAGTCTCGGCGATATGCCGGAGATTCTATTCGATATCGCCCGGAGATGCAAAAGGCGGGCTTCCGGCCTTCTCGCCCCGGAACGGCGCCCGTGCCGTCCGCCAGAGCCAGCCGATATCCCCGGCGAAGGTGCAATGGTCCAGGTATTCCAGGTTGATCCGAACCTTGTCGGGGAAGATCACGTCGTCGTTGAAGCGGGCCGGGTCCGGCTGCGCCGCCAGGAGCTCTTCTTCGGCCGCATACTTGATGGTCGCCGGGCCGGTGATGCCCGGCCTCAGGTCCAGAACGCGCCGGTCCGCGCCGGCGAGCCGGTCATAATACCCCGGCACGTCCGGACGCGGTCCGACCAGGCTCATCTCCCCCACGAGCACGTTCCAGAGCTGCGGGTACTCGTCGAGCTTGAACCGGCGCAGGACCTTCCCCAGCGGCGTGATCCGGCTGTCGCCCCTGACCGTGACCGGCGACGGATCGCCGTGCCCGGCGCTCATCGTCCGGAACTTGCGCACAGTGAACAGGGCGCCGCCCTTCCCGACCCTTGGCTGGCGGAACAGCGCCGGGCCCGGCGAGGTCGCTCTCACCAGGACGGCGATGAGGCCCATGGGGATCGCCAACACGACGAGACCGGCGGCCGAGGCCGCGAGATCGAACGCTCTTTTCCCGAACTTCCGGTACATGCGGCCTCATTATACAAAATCCCCCCGAAAAAGAACCGAGGGAACTTGACAGGCCTCCGGAACGGAGGACTTCGGGGAATTTAGGGAGGGACCCGCCGAGCGGCTGGAGGGCCGGCCTGCCTAGCCGACCATCCCCTCTTCGGCGGGATTCGAGGAGCGGGTCGATCGATAGCGGCGGAAGTAGTCGTACATCTCCATCACGAACGGCAGCGGGTCGCTCAGCCGGAAATCGTCCGTCGTGCCCTTGAACGGCGAGCGGACGATCTCCCCGAGCTCCCGGAGCTTCTCGCCGGCCGGGGCCTTCCGCTTGGCGAGGTTCAGGAGGCCGATGAGCTCGCCCAGGACCCAGCGGGCGTAGACGCCGTCACGGTACGTCGCCGGCGGGGCGGCGATCTTCCCGGTCAGCGCCAGCTCGTAAAGCATGTAGGGGAAATCGACCCCCGCCGCGATCGCGACGCTCAGGCCGCCCCAGAACCTGGGATTGATCTCGGTGATCTTGCCGACCCCGGTCTTCGGGTCCCTGATGAGATCGAAGTGAAGCACCCCGTGCCAGCCGAGCGCGTCAGCGACCTTCTTGCAGTTGGCCAAGCCTTCGGGATCATAGGCGCTGCGCCTGTAGACCGAGGTGCTGAACCGGTTGCCTTCCTTGCAGCGAAGATAGGTCTCGGCGCTGGCCGCCGCGAGCCGTCCGCGGTCATAGATCATGCAGACGCCGGAGACGTCCGAGCCTAGGAACTCCTGGACCATCGGCCACTTCTCCGCCGGGATCGAGAAGCGGTCGACGATCTCGGCGAACCTGGCCACGAGATCGTTCTCGTCCTTCACGAAGACGACGCCCTTGCCGGCGTTCCCCAGCCTGGTCTTGACGACCGCCGGGTACTCGAGCGCGCCGGCCCGGCTTCGCAGCTCGTCGAGCGATCCCGGGACGAAGCTGGCCGCGCAGGGCACGCCAAGCCGTTCACAGAGCTTCGTGACTTCCCATTTGTCGTTCGCCAGCCGGAGCGCCCCGACATCGGCATGGACAAATGCCAGGCCCTCGGGCAGCACGTCCTCGTGGGCCGCTAGCGCGATGACATCCTCGAGCACCGGGATGAGCACGCGGGCCCCGACGCGGCGGGCGACGTCCCCTACGGCCTGGGCGTAGGCCTCGGGCTCATCGAAGAAATTCGGCACGCGATGGAAGGACTTCGCCCATCGCGAAGCCCGGCACATGGCCCGCAGCGAGCGGTCGACGACGTGGACCGGGATGCCCCGCCGGCCGAGCGATTCGACGACATTGTAGGCGGTCCTCACCCAGCCGTTCGTGACGAGGACGGGCGCTTTCTCGGTTCTATCGGACAATCCGGTCTTCTCCAACGTTCTCTTTGACCAGGTAAACCCCGATCAGGCTCGAGATGTGCGCTTTCGCGAAAAGCCGGAACAAGAGCCGGTATTGAGGCCGGTTGTCCAGGGGGTAATAGACGCTATCCCCGGGATAGGGGAAGACCCGTCTGACGATTATCAGCCCCGTCCGGCAGCAGAGATCGGAGAGCGCCCGGAAGTTGTAGGCGCCGCGCCTCAAGGGAAGCTGAAGCTGGCCGTACGACCGGCGGTCCCGCAGGATCCTCAGCCCGGAGAACAGGCTTCCCTGGTTGGGAACGTCGATATACATTACGCCGCCCGGCGCGAGGAGCGAGGCCGCCTTGGCGACCAAGGCGGACGGGTCGGGGACCAGGTGGATGACCGCCTTGAGATGGACGAAGTCGTACTTCTCCGCGAGCTCCATTTCTTCGATGGCGCCGGCGACCGCGTTGAGCCCCTTTCCCCTGGCGAAATCGACGTTGACCCGATCGACATCCGTGCCGAGGTTCCGCAGGCCCAGCTCGGAAGCTGCCTTGAGATAGAGCCCGTTCCCGCAGCCGACGTCAAGGAAGGACGCCGGCCTGCGGCCCGCGAGCGCCTCGACGTCCTTGATCTTCCCGGCCAGCGATTCGGTGACGGGTGCGACGTAGCGGTCGTAATTCTCCGTGTATTCCTTCGTCCAGGGATAATCGTCGAAGGCTTGGCGGCTTTCGACATAAGGATGGATGAACTGGAAAGAACAGACCGGGCAAGCCAGGACCTTGTAGTTTTCGACGGTCCTGAGCAGCTTCTTCGGCCCTGTATGCTGGCAAACCGGACAGGCAATGTTGTCGATAATCATCTTGATCTTGATCGGCCTCCCGTATCTACAATCAGCAGAAGGATAGCATCGGCTTTAGCCAGTGCTTGGTCTATGCGCACGAAATCAACCCCGAATACAATTCTTCATGCAGGGCTATTATTCGATTGACATCGTAAATTGTCGAAGTCTCTCGCCCCCGAAGGCCAAGATCTTCCGCTTCTTTAGGATGGGAAAGAACCCATTCCATTCTGCTTTGAAGCGCGGCCGGGCATCGGGGCGGAACCAACAGCCCTCCCGCGGGCTCCAAGATATCGCGGATGCCCCGGATGTCGGTCCCAATGACGGGCACTCCCAGGCATAGCGATTCGATGACGCTTCGCGATAGGCCCTCCCGGATGGAGGGCATGATCGTTGCAACGGAACTGCGGATCAACACCGGTATATCGTTGCGGAGCCCCAGAAAGTGCACGCGGTCTTCCAGGCCCAACTCCCGCACCAGCTTCTTCATCTTTCTGGACCGATTTCCGATGCCGGCAAAAGCCAGATGGGCATCCCGGCGAACTCCGCGAAAAGCCCTTATAAGGTCTTGATGGCGTTTGCCCGGCATAAAATCTCCAATCATTAAGAAAAGAGGAGTGCCGTCGCCGATTCCCATATCTTTGCGAACTTTCGCGATCCCCTCGGGGCTGACTCTGTCTGGGCTGTAATAAGCACGGTCGACGCCTATTCCCGGCATATATGCCAGATGAGCGGACGGAACGATCTTCTTCTTCTCCGCGACCGTCTCATCATGACGATTGATGACGATCAGGCGATCGGTCCATCGCCCCGCCATTTTTTCCAGGCCAAGGAAAAACGCGTTGGAAAAGGGATTCCCCTCTGGATGCGAATGAAAGCCGTGGGCCGTATAGACAACCTTCGGCCTCCCCCCTCGCCTCAGACGTCTGAGGGCAAAGCGAACGGCAAACGCCGCCAGAGGCGTATGGACATGAACGATATCATAGGATTCCGAGGTCGCTAGAAAGCGAATCCGGCGGGCCGAAGAAATCAGATGCCCAAGATCCAGTGGATGCCTGGACCAGTTCAATTCAAAGACGCGCTCATAGGCTTCCCGGCATTCTGAGCTTTTAGATATCCCTGCGGCAGCCGCGTCAATCCTCCAACCCTTCTTGCGGAAATGGCGGGCCAGGGGGAGAAGAAATGATCGGTGCGTTCCCGCGATCGTGCTGACCATAAGGACGCGGGCCATCGGCCTAATCATCCCAGCCCGGGACGGGCGTGTTCAGCACGGCCTGGATATCGTGCTCCGCCATTTCCTTCTCGAGTGGATCGATGGGTGAATATTTCTGTTGCATCAAACGATCCGAAAGGCCGGTCAGTACGGCGCTTCGGAGGACGGCGGATTTAGCATAGGATCGAAGGATCAGGCGAGAATTCCGAATCCGGCCGACAAGCCGCGGCCCATATTTACGCAGGAGTTTCCTTTCGGACCTATAGCCTTGCAGACAAGATCTCGCTCGTTGCCTTCCCGTATACCGATAAAATAACAAGTTTTCGTTGAGGTCGTAAAAATTACTCTTATCAAAAGTCCGTATAAAGAGCTCCCTGTCTTCAGCCCGCGCGTATGTCGTCGCATACGGATTGTCAAGGAACCAGGTCCGTAACGCGATCAATGTCGGGTGGATGAATCCTCCTGTTTTGATTACGGAAAGAACATCCAGTCTCTTGCCCGAATCACTGTTCCGCCGGCTCTTGCCAATGACTACGTTCTCATCGTCGATCATCCAGGCCGCGGTGCCCACGGGACCGTAGGAGTTTGATTCCATGAATGTAAGCTGCCGCTCCAGTCGGCGCGGGTGCATGAGATCGTCCGCGTCCATTCTAGCCAGGTATGTCCCCTTGGCCAGATGGGATATCTGATTAAGCCTCGCAGGCAGCCCCTCCCTTCGCCCATCGACATGAACCGTGACCCGATCCGACCTGATCGATCTGGCGATCTCCGGCGATCCGTCCGTCGAACCGTCGTCCATAAGGATGAGATCCCAATCCCGGAGGGTTTGCGAAAAGACGGACCTGACCGCGTCTTTGAAGTGCCGGCCCGGATTCAGGAAGGGAATGCCGACCGTGACTAATGGACGCATCTTATCGATTCCCCAGAACGCACCTAAAAAATTCCACCCTTTCCCTTTCTTTCTCGTTGATATCTATCCGACGGACCCTTTCCCGGGGCACTCTCTTTCCCTTCCATCGCAGTACAAAATCACGGATCCTCGCAATATTCATCCCGATATTATCTTCCCGGTTTTCAAGCCGGAGAAGGAAGTCGGTTTCCTCCGGGAAATCCGTGTCCTGATAGCCAATGATCACCGGCAACCCGTAAGCGAGATATTCCCGCGTCTTGAGAGGGCAGGCCTCGTCCATGCTTTTCCGATGCAGGGCGAGCGTCGAGACGGCCACATCCGAGGCCGCTAAATAGGGCAAGTATTCGCTCTCGACCATGAGACCGTGAGGATAGACGTTGGGAAGATCATAGGGGCAGGATGATACATCCTGCCCAACAAGATGGAAGATCCAATTAGGAAATTCCTTTGCCAATTGGAATATCTTATCTATGCCATGCCATTTCATCCCCGGAGAACCAATAAAAAACAGGGTTGGCGGCGAGTCTTTCGGCGGAGCATTCAGAGTAGTGCGACCGCCTAGCGAGGCTCCGTTCGCAATGACCTTGATCGGCAATCGTCCGATATGCCTCCGCTTTTCCCTGGCTAATTCGTTGGTGACCAGAACGGCTCCGGAGCTGGCTCTCCAGAGCGAATCTTCCGTGACCCAGTTGTAGAGCCATTGCACTTTGGAATATCGCCAGAGCTCCTGACCGACCAGGGAATTGATCTCGATGACCAGGGGCCGCGCTCTCCCCAGCCGGCCGTGTGCGGCGTAATAATGATCTTGGCGCATATATACGATATCGGGCTGGTCCTTGATAATCTCGGCAACAAGATCCTGCATCTGTGTCAAGCGATCCCGCCAGGAGTCCTCCCGATAGACGCCGCAGAAAGAGTCCGTGGGCAGGGCTTCCTTGATTCCATTCAGACGGGTCAGGACATACAACCGGCCCTCTTCTCCATTTCTTATCCAGGCGGCATGTTGGTCCAAGACCTTCTTGAGGACGCCGGACTCCGGGCCGACATTAAGATGCGCCAGATAGGCTATTTTCATCGTTCTCGACTCTTGAAACTGATTGTGGGCAGCCGCGTAAGCAGGATGAGAATCAAAGGGACGATCAAACCTCCCCGTCCGATATATGTGGATAATCCATCGGAGATCAGGGTAACGAGCTGGACAGAAGAAAGAGCGAGAGCGAGATAGAACATTTTGCTAGAAACCGAATGATAGAGACGGTCCAGGAGGGTCAAGGATGTGATCAGTGCCAAAGAGACGACGATGACTCCAAGATATCCAGCGGCGCTCCAAGCCACGGCCAGGAACGACGCATTAGCCGAATATTCCGTGCCGGTTGCAGCCCTGGCGATGTCAACGACGCTGACAGCGCTCGTTGGCGAAATTCGCCCCCAGGGAATATTGAAGACCTGCGATATCCCCCTGAAGGGGTAACTATCCGGGAAGATCACGAAGAAATTCGTCTCGCTTGACGCGGGGACCAAGAAGGATCGGGAGAAAAAACCTTGTATGGCGTCAAGGAGATTCTGCCCGAAATTGACAATGTATAGGAATACCGCTCCCACCCCCCCGACCAATGAACCGACCAGGATCATACGCCTCAGGGGGTTCCTTTGCGTGCGGCCCCCGAATGACATAATGGACAGGAAAACATAAGTGAGAATCGACCAAAGCAGGGGCGCCTTCTGCCTTGTCTGAAAGGCGTACATCATGGAAAAGAGGCCAGCTAGGGCAAATAAAACTGCATTCACCCGCCTTTTTTT
Source organism: Acidobacteriota bacterium (assembly GCA_039683095.1). Classification (NCBI taxonomy): domain Bacteria; kingdom Pseudomonadati; phylum Acidobacteriota; species Acidobacteriota bacterium. Next base: position 31,113 of record JBDKSB010000009.1, read on the forward strand.
CAATGAAATGACGGCAGCGGCCATGGGAAATAGAACGTAAGCCGCAACCGAGGCCATATAACTTCCCTGCCCGAGTCCAGCTTCGAGATAGCCAAGGACCCTGTGGGTCACCGCATCCGAAGTGGAAAAAAAGCTCAGCCGTGTTTCTCTTAATAGGGTCCAACCGGGTCCGAAAACGTAGTACTTCAAGGACAGCAAAACCCCGGCGACAAAGGACATATAGCCCCAAAATTCGGGAGAGCGGACTAACCTGGCCTGTCTGACTCTTAAGGCCGGCCATGCCATTTCTATTCTAAGGCAGATCAAGGCCATGGCAAGAAATATCCAGTGACTGATACACTGCCGGAGATATAACTCCGGTGTAAGACTGCGTACGAGGGGCATGCTGTTCGGATTGCCGATATACGCCAAGTTCTCCAGTGGAAAGAAAGGTGCGATCGCAACGCCCAACCCAATAAAGACGACGATGACGATGACATGAGCGGCCAGCAGGGAAGTCAGGCCGGACTTCAGGCACTTGATGGCATAGAGCAAGACTGCTATGCAGATGAGCGCATGGGTAATCGCCAGCACGATCATGTAGGTTACCTACCGATTCTTTGCCCTTATTCCTTACAGAATTCCAGATCGGTTGGGCTCGAGAGATAGGCGGCATACTCTGACTTGTCTTTCCCGCTCAGGAGAGTCGAATTATGCCACAATAATACGAATTCGCCCTTCATGCGCGCGCAGGTTTGCTTAAGGTCACGAAAAACAAACTTGGCAAGATTCCGGTCTAGGCCAAGGCAGTCCGCGCTGCGCAAGGTTCGGTCCATTACGATCAGTGGCTTGACCGTGAGGGATAGTTCTTTTCGTAGGAAAACATCAAAGGCCCGATATTCTCGACAGGTTCCGGCCCGGAACCCAGGCATATCGGCAAAGCCCATGGTAGAATCGAACTCCAGCCCGGCTCTTTCTGACTCTCTCCAAAGAGTCGGCAGCGAACCTCGAAGAAAGTGTTGCCTGCCTCCTATCCGAGAGGAATCAAATCCGAGCGAGAAAAGTGCCTGTCTAAGATCATCCGTTTCTTCTTTCAGCCGACCGGGAGTTTCCAGAGAATGATAACTCCCATGGACGCCAACATTGTGACCACGCTTCAAGATACGTTGAAGTATCGTGCTAACCTCAGGCTGTTCGATCCTATAAACGCCTTCCAGGTTGTGTTCCGTGCCTCCTGTAATAAAGAAAAACGTGCTCTTCAGACCCTGGCTTTCGCTCATGTCCATTATAAAATCATAGGTATACGCTGGATCATCTTCAGGATTGTCCATCAGCCGGCTTTTCAGCCGAAAAAAGGAAAGACGCAAGTTGCGCCTCTTTACAATATCGCCTAAAGCGTTCCTGACGACTCGCCTGAGCGGCATGCCCCACGATACAAAAGGCCAATCAACATCATGCGTCGGAAAAACCTTGAACGAGTGATTTTTAAGGGGAATTCCCGGCCATAATGATTTGATCGACCTTCTCAATACCTCTTCATATTCATCTACCAGAGGTCTATGCAGGAGACCATGTCTGGCTGCCCAAGACTGCTTTCCGGGAAAACGTCCATGGGCGTCAAACGGGCCAGCCAGTTCCTCTATCCTGGAAAGAAATTGGAACACAGCGCCCGGCAGGTCGAATGGCAATATAATCCGATCTGCTTCTCTCGCCGTTTCCGAAAAATATTTAGAAAAATATATCAGGGGCAAAGCCCCTTCTCGGCAATGCCAGACAACGGGTTCACCCGGATCTGTGAACGGCTCATGGCGACCATGAACGCCCTCACCGTCCCCTATCTTTGGCTCAGGAATTACACTCCTGTGCTGATCCCAAAAAGGGAAAAAAATATCTGGGATGATGATCTCGTAATTTCCGGCTTCCGGCAAAGAAAGGCGCGTTTCTTTCGCCCCGTCTTTCACTGCCCAAGCGAAATCAACTCCCAGCCTTCTCTCCAGCAGTTCCCTCCATGCATAAAGCCTTTCTGGAAGGGCCGATGGAGGAAGATAAAGATGAAACACTCTTATTGCCTTCTCCACGGCATAAGCCAGGGCAGGTTCCGCCGCCCATATGAAAGCAGGCTCCTCCAGCCTGGGAGGCGGATCATGGGGTAGGCGCGTAGATCTCCTCCCCAGCATAGCTTGGACATGCTCACCGCCGGAAGATTGGCCCCGGCAAAGTCAAAGGCCGTAGCTCCGATGTGCGATAGGTCTTCAAGGACGAAATTGATGAGCCCTTGCGTAGCCCCTTCCTTCAAGGATTCCCGTTCAGTCGCCGCAACCCAATCAACGGCTCTCAGGCCCGGCGCCGCAAGAACAAAACGGAAGGATGATATCCTTCCTCGCGTCGTCGCCGTATATACCCTTAAAAGATCGGCGCCCATCAGATCCAGGGCTAAGCGGATTGCGGTCTCGTCAAGGCTAAAAGAGAACTTTTGCCGTTCTTCGGTATCATCCAACACGTCCACGATCTGTCGCGCTTCTCCTTTCCCGGCCCGTCCATAAATAACGCCCGCTCTTTCGGCTTTGTTAATCTGTTTCCGAACCTGATGATCGACATTCTCTCTTTGAAAAGGCAGAGGGATGTGAAATGTAAACCGCAGTGTGGTTTCGTATCCCAGCCATTGAAATTCCCGGACGTCCAAAGCCTCGGGGGGCAGGATCAGGCCGTAAGGAAGCCCACGCTTCCTCAGGTCTTTGGCGAATAAGGCCGAGACTTCCTGCCATTGCCTCGTAACCCGAAAGGGCTTGTCTGTTTCCGTTGCGGAAAAAAGGAGCGCTTGATGAGCCTGAAGAGGCGGCAATGACACCCGGCCCCTTTTATCCAGATAGAGAACGCTTTCCAGGCGAGGGGTCCCGCTGGTTGAAGGCGAATAGACTACCCTTTCAGCCTCAAAGCCCCATCGTCTTTTATTGTATTCAATCCAGCCATCATGGAAGAACGGATGCGGGATGTTCATGGATGTGCCTTTTCAAGGTCCCAAACGCCCCATGTCCATTTTTTAATTCTAGGGATGATCAGCTCTTTTGTGCGGATTATGCCGTTGGGGGCGAATCCGACCGAAAGGATGGCCCTCCGGGATGCGATATTGGCTGGCTCGGTGTCGATCATTATGCCGCTATTTCTTCCGGATTCCAGAGCATCTTGAATGAGCGCTTTCAGGCTTTCTTTATAAAGCCCTCGTCCCTGATATTCTTCCCGAGTTCGGCAATAATAGATCCAATGGTATGGAGATCGAAGCTTACTCGGGATCTGTTCTGGTCCAACCCGCGAGCCGGGCGGAGACATCCATGCATACGATATCCATCGTTCGTTATCGACCCGGACCACTCCTCTGCATCCCGCGCTCAGGAACCATCGGAATTTTATAATTCTTGCAGAGTCACCATGGAACCATCGACCGATGCTCTCGTGCGTCACGGCAATAAATCTTCCGGGAATCGTTGGATTCTCCTCCCGGGGGATTAGTTGCCCCTGCGGCCATACAAATACAAGGCTTTCCTTAGATCGGAAGAAGCGCAATTTACGCATTTTTGCTCTTCTTGATCGCATAAAATGCTATCAGGATATAAACCAAATATCCGGTCCCGCCCGCTATTCCTAAAACGGTCATGCCGCCGCGAGCCGATAGACCGAATATTTCCATCGTTAGGAAAGCCAAGATTATGAGTGCAATTCTTACGATCTCCCGCAACAAGAAGAGTCCCTGTTGTTCTAGGATGTCCAGCGTGCACCCAAACGGTAATGAAATAAATTGCGCCACGAATAACGGGGCAAGGCGTGGCAGATAGGAACCCGACTCTGCCCACTTCGATCCAAAGACAAATACGAATAGGGACGGGGCGATGAGGACAATAGGTGCCATAATCAGCAGGCCGATAAAAAGAAGCCTCAGGAATAATGAGCGTGAGAGCCGAGAAAAACTATCTGACGAGGATCTCACCAGTGGCGCCGCTTTGCCGAAATAAACTTGCGCAATCGACTGGCCGGCCAAATTGAGCGGCATTCCAATAGCCCGCTGGGTAATTGCGTACCAGCCTGCGACCTGCGGCCCATAAAAGGCCGCAAATAGAATCGCGGGCAGATTTACTGTAAATGAATTCAGCAATGCCGCAGGCGCGCCGACAAAAGGAAATCTCTTATATCTAAGCGCTATACGGCGCATTCTTTCAAAAGAGAGATTCTTGAGGAGGGTCCGATTCTGTTTAAGTAATTGCAGGCCGATGGTAGAAGACCCGGAGGCAAGCCCTATCACCTGGCCTATAAGAAGGCCAAGCGGTTTGATCTTAAGGATTCCGAGACCAACCTGCGTAAGGACAGAGCCAATTCCTTGATTGACTTTCGTTTTGGCAATCAGGCCGAAGGACTGCTTCCTGACGGCCCAACTTGCGAAAACTTGATAAGCTCCGATTAAACCCACGCCTATGGGCAGGATCCAAAGGTGAGGACGCAAGCCGGGAGCTTTTACCAAATCAGCGATCTGTCTCCCCAAAATTAAACATATTCCCCCGACTAACAAACTCGTAATGAAAACAATGCTGAGGGCAAGCCCGAGAATATTAACGGCGTCTGCTTCTTCCTCGGGCAACGGAATGACGATCTCGTATCTTAAGCTGGCGATTACAGTGAAGATGCTGAGAATTGAGCCATATACAGCCAGGATTCCCAGGTCCGCCGGGTCGTATAGACGGGTGATAATCGGCGATGCCAGGACAACGATACCTTGCCCGATGACGGTTCCGCTGGCAACGGTAATCACGTTCCTAAGAAATCCGCCTCCACTCGATAGAGGCAGGCCGAATTTGCACAAGCCCAACGCGATTTCTTTAGCTTTCATTTATGGCAGCCAGGCTTAAGCGCAGTGTAAGTTATTCAGCAATTTTGCGGATGCCGTCACCCTCAAGCCGATAATGAACCTTGGACTTTGAACAATATGCATGCCCGTCCCTATCAAATTCGAGCCGCTCCCCCGCCTCGCTGACCCAGCCGGCCTGCTTGGCGGGAACGCCGACGACCAGGGCGAAATCCGGCACATCCTTTGTGACGACGGAGCCGGCCCCGATCATGGCATGCCGGCCGATGGTGACGCCGCAGAGGATCGTACAGTTGGCCCCGAGCGAAGCGCCCTCCCGGACCAGCGTCTTCCGGTAGAACTTGGAGCCGACTTGTGGGTACTTGCAGCGGGGACTCTGGATGTTGGTGAAGACGGCGGACGGGCCGCAGAAGACGTAATCCTCGAGGGTCACGCCCTCGTAGACCGAAACGTTGTTCTGGATCTTGACGAAATCGCCGATGACGACGTTGTTCGAGACATTGACGTTCTGTCCCAGGACGCAATGCCGGCCGATCCGGGCGCCGCTCTGGATATGGCTGAAGTGCCAGATCTTCGTCCCCTCCCCGATCCGGACGTTCTCGTCGATGAACGAGCTTCCGTGGACGAAATAGGATGGGTCAGACATCCGCGCCTCCCTTCCGGAGAATGGCCCGCGCCTGGGGATGGATCTCCCCGACGGCCGGATCGGCCGCCCGGCCCCGGATCTCCTGGACGATCTCGATCGACCGCCGGCTGTCCTCGAGGCCGAAGCCGTTGCCCTTCAGGATCTCTTCGTAGCTTCGGGTATGGAGATCGACGAAGCCCTCGGTGAACTCGAGAGGCGCGCCGTCGACGGCGACGCACCGGTACGTCCGCTTCCCCTCGGCCCGGACCCGGTCGGGCAGATCCCCGTAATCCAGGGAGAGGAACCAGCGCACGTCGGCTTTCTCGAGCTCGAGGAAGCCGGCGGCCCGGTCGGGGGCCTTCAGATGGACCTGATTCTTTACGGCGGGACCGAAGATCCAGGTCAGCATGTCGAAGAAATGGACCCCGATGTTCGTTGCGATCCCGCCGGACTTGGCCTCGTCGCCTTTCCAGGAGAAAAAGTACCAGCGGCCGCGTCCGGTGATATACGTCAGGTCGATCTCGTGCCTGGTCCCGGCCTCTTCGAGCTCGACCTTTTTCTTGAGGGCCTGGATGGCCGGATGGAGCCGGAGCTGGAGGATGGTGAAGACCCGCTGGCCCGACTCCCGCTCGATCTCCTCGAGGGCATCGATGTTCCAGGGATTGAGGACGACCGGCTTCTCGCAGACGGCGGCGGCGCCGACCCGGAGAGCGAACCGGATGTGGGCGTCGTGGAGATAATTGGGAGAGGCGATGCTGACAAAATCGACCGCGTGATCATCCCGGCTTCGGCGGAGCTTCTCGATATGACGGTCGAAGCGCTCGAACTCGGTGAAGAAATCGGCCTCGGGAAAGTAGCTGTCGAGGATGCCCACGGAGTCCGACGGGTCCAGGGCCGCGACCAGGCGGTTCCCCGTGTCCTTGATGGCCCTCAGGTGACGGGGCGCGACATAGCCCGCGGCCCCGATCAAAGCGAAGTTCTTCATGGCTCAGCCCCTTCTCTCGCGGTAGAATTCTTCAACCTTGCGGACGACGTGATCCCGCTGGCCCTCCGTCAGTTCCGGATACACCGGGATGGAGAGGGCCTCGGCCGCGGCCTTCTCCGCTTCGGGGAAGTCCCCCGCCTTGTTGCCGAGTCCGGCGAAGCACTCCTGGAGATGGAGCGGCACGGGATAATAGATCGCCGTCCCGACGCCGGCGGCTTTCAGGAACTCCCGCAGGCGATCCCGCTCGCGGACGCGGAGCGTGTATTGATTATAGATGTGATGATGAGCGTCGCCGCTCCTCTCCCGGATGGAGAGCGGGACCCTGAGGCCCGCGCCGTCCCGGAGGCCCGACTCGGTGAAGCGCTTCGAATAGAACGTCGCGTTCGCGCGGCGGGCCGTCGACCATTCGTCGAGATGTTTCAGCTTGACCCGGAGCACGGCGGCCTGGATGGCGTCCAGCCGGAAATTCCCGCCGACGAGCTTGTGGTGGTACGTCTTGGCGGAGCCGTGCTGCCGGAGGAGCAGGAGCTTTTCGTTGAGGGCCGCGTCGTTCGTGACGACCATCCCGCCGTCGCCGAATCCGCCGAGGTTCTTGCTGGGGAAGAAAGAGAAAACGCCGAGGTCGCCGAGCGAGCCCGCCTTGCGGCCCTTGTATTCGGCGCCGATCGATTGGCAGGCGTCCTCGACGACCGGGATGCCGCGCTCTCGGGCGATAGCCAGGATCCGGTCCATGTCGGCGCACTGTCCGAAAAGATGGACGGGCAGGATGGCCTTGGTCCTGGGCGTGATGGCCCGTTCGAGCCGGGCCGGGTCCAGGTTGAACGAGACGGGTTCGATATCGACAAAGACGGGGACGGCCAGGAGGCGGGCGATGACGCCGGCCGTAGCGAAGAAGGAGAAGGGGGTCGTGACGACTTCGTCCCCCGGCTTGATGCCGAGGGCCATCAGGGCGACGAGCAGGCCGTCCGTGCCGGACGAGACGCCGACCGCGTGCCTGACGCCGGAATAGGCGGCGATCTCGCGCTCCAGGGCCTCGACCTCCGGGCCAAGGATAAAGAGCTGCGATTCGATGACCCGGTCCAGGGCGGGGCGGACCTCCTCACGGATGCGGGCGTACTGGGCCTTCAGATCGAGCAGGGGGACGTTCATGGGGTCCTCTTCACGGCGCGGGAGTTCCCGGGGCCGGCCTTCCTCGGCCTGCCGCGAGGCCTGGCATCCAGGCGCCGGCCGGCGGTCTCTTCGAGCTTTCTGACGAAATCCGCGTTCCCCGCTGGCCGCCCGGTTTTCAGCCTTTCGCGGATCTGCAGGACGATGTCGTCCGCGGGCGACTCCGACAGAAACGCCCGCCAATCCCGGATCTCGTCGACCAACCGGCAGTCCGCGTCCGTCACCGAATCCGCTTCGCCCCTGACGCGCGCCCAGGCGCTCGACCAGGAGTAGTCCTCGGCGCGGACGACGAGTCCCGCCCGCACGGGGATCGTTTCGACGAACCTGACGTCCTCGCGGGCGGCCGGCCCGTCCAGCGGGCAGGACATGAACCGGGATCGCCAGAGAGGCCCGGAGGTCGCGCTCCTGGCGTTGACGAGCTGGGCATAGCGCATATGGAGGGAGTTGAAAGCCAGCGCCAGGGACCGCTCGCGGCTCGGAACGCAGACGAAATCCACACTGTCGGGCATCAGGCAGTAAGCCCAGATCTCGACGCCGTAGCGCGCGGAATATTGCCGGAGCCATTCGAGATAACGCCGATAGTCCGGCTCGCCTTGGAAGATGGTCCTATCGTCTCTCCCCTGCTGGGCGAGGTGATGAGGAACGCCGGGAAAAACGGAACGCGCGAGGCGGGCCATGGGACAGGCTACCGCCGTTGGGCGCCTCAGGGCGCCGGGCGGCCGCGGAAGCTGTGAAGCGGCTCAGACACGTTGGCTCTGCCGGAGGATTTCGATTACCGAGCGAATTCTCCGTTTTGAGCTAAGGGGATTCTAGTGAAGGGAGACAGGCCAAGTCAAGAAAAACGGGGACAGCGGGCGGCCGGCCCCTGGAAAGGCGTTCGGCCGCTCCCCTGTCCTGAAGTCGCTTTATTTCGCCTTTTTCCTATTCGCTTCCTTTCGCAGCGCCTCGCCCGGGATTCTGTTAGGCAGCGTCCGGGGCACGAACTGAGGCTCCCCGGGCCCGGGCACCCGCGTCAAGGCGGCCTGCTTGTCCTCCATCGGAACGAGGTTCTTCTCCTCGAGGAAGACGAACCGCGCGCCGCCGGGGCCGTCCGCCGACAGGTCGGCGCTCTTGACGGCGCTTTCGGGGCCTTCCGCGGCTCCGCCGACCGGCATGGAGAGCTCGAGCGCCGCGGGGCTTTCGGCAGCGGCGATCGCCGCTTCGGCGGCCGCGCCGGCCCCCTGGGCCCTCATGACGCCCGCGCTGATATCGCGGGCCGTCGACGACAGCCGCGCCCAGGTGTTGGTGTCGGAGAATTTCGCCCAGACCCCGCCTTGCGACGGCCAGATGCCGACGAGGTCGTGCTTGCCGTCGGCGTCCAGGTCGCCGCAGGTCACCTGGTCGGCCGGCGAGGCCATCATGACCCAGGCGCCCGTGACGGAGTTGCGATAAAAGACGCCCTGCCCGTCCCAGGTCGCCACCAGGTCGTCCCGGCCGTCGCCGTCGGCGTCGCCGGCCGAGATATCGCGGGCCGTCGAGGAGAGACGGGCCCAGAGCCCGCTCTGAGAGAACTTGACCCAGACCCCGCCCTGCGACGGCCAGATGCCGACGAGGTCGTCGGTGCCGTCGCCGTCGATGTCCCCCGTCGTGACCATCGTGGCCGGGGAAGCCATCTTGACCCAGGCGCCGGTGAGGGAGTTGCGATAAAAGACGCCCTGGCCGTCCCAGGTGCCGACCAGGTCGACCCGGCCGTCGCCGTTCATGTCGCCGGCGGCGATGTGCACGGCCGTCGAGGACAGCTTGGCCCAGGCGCCGGTCTTCGAATACTTGACCCAGATCCCGCCCTGGCCGGGCCACAGGCCGATGACGTCGGAGATGCCGTCGCCGTCGAGGTCGCCGGTGGCGACCATCATCGCCGGCGAGGCCATCCTGACCCAGGCGCCGGTGTCGGAGTTCCGGTAATAGACGCCCTGGCCGTCCCAGGTGGCGACAAAATCTTCCTGGGCGTGGAACGCGGTGATCTCGAAGTCCGCGTTGGAATCGTCCGAAACGGCGCCCTGCCAGACAAGGACCCGGTAGTCCGTGCCGGCCGTCTGGCCGGAGGCGATCTGCCAGGAGAACGTGCCGGCCGTGACATCGGCCGTGCCCAGGGTCAGCTGATAGACGCCGCCCTTGTAGAGATCGATGGTCGCGGTCCCGGTCAGGCCCGTCTGCGTCCAGGTGACGGCCTGGGTCGAGCCAGCCTGCCAGCTCTCACCTCCGTTCGGCGACAGGACGGTGATGGACCCGGTCACGATCGCGGTGGCCGCGTAGTCCTGGGCCGTCTGGTCTTCCGTGACCGACGTGTAGGTCCTGGAGCCGGGAGCGAAGGCGTAGCCTTCGAGCGCCGGCGTAACCGTTCCGCTCCAGCCGGCCGCTTCCGTCCCGACGTAGACGCCCGAAGCGTTGGTCACCGGGCTCCCGGTGAGCCCGTTCATCGCCACCCCGGCCAGGGGCGCGCCGTCGACGGTCACCGTGCCGGAGATGGCGACGTTTAGATGCAGCCAGGCCATGGCCGAGGCCTCGTTGCTGTTCTCGCTCTCGAGGGCGCTCTGGTTGTTCGCGTGGGCGTCGGTGTGCGTCTGGACGACGAAATAGTAAAGCTGTCCCGGCGTGAGGCCGCCGATCTCGAGGGCCGAGGTCGATTTATCCGCGGTCTGTCCGGCCAGGCTGTAAGGGCCGCCCTGCGTCTGGGAGATCATGACCTTGTAGCAGCCCGTGTCGCCCGTGTAGGCGATCGGCAGCCAGGAGACGAGGATGACGGCGTTGTCGAGCGAGGTCGCGGTAGCGCTCGACGGCGCGATCGTCTGGGTCGCCGCCCAGTCCCCGTCCTTCGAGTTCAGGAAGGCGATCAGGCTCGGATCGGAAGCATACAGGCTGTTGTATCCGAAGTCCGTGAAGTAGTCGGAGAGGGATGTCAGGTTGACCAGGGAGGCCGGGATCGCTCCAACGAGCTGGTTGCCGTTCAGGCTCAGGCTGTAAAGGCCGGTCAGATTCCCCAATTCGGACGGGATCCCGCCGCTCAATTGGTTGTTCCCGAGCCTGAGCTCGCTGAGATTGACGAGGCTCCCGAATGAGGCCGGGACCGAGCCGGTCAGATGGTTGTTGTCGAGCGTCAGGCGGTGCAGGTTCGTGCAATTTCCGAGCGAGGCGGGGATCGGCCCGCTGAACTGGTTGTTGTGCAGTTCGAGGTAATACAGGTTCAGCGTGCCGAAAGCATCCGGGATCGGACCGCTCAGCTGGTTGTTGCTGAGCACTATCTCGGTGTATCCGGAGCCGACCTCTGCGGGGATGGTCCCGGTCAGCTGGTTGCTCTGGACGCGGAAGATGTGCAGGTTAGCCAGGCTCCAGATCCCGGCCGGGATCTCCCCTGTCAGTTGGTTGGTATGCAGCTCGAGGTCGCCCAGGCTGGTCAGGTTGGCCAGCTGGGACGGGATCGTGCCGGTCAGCTGGTTCTCCTGAAGCTGCAGGTACTCCAGGTTGGCCAGGTTTCCGAGCTCCGGCGGGATCGGGCCGGTCAGGTCGTTGCTCATCAGGTAGATCTGGGTCAGGGTGGCGATCGAGCCCAGCTCCGGAGGGATCGAGCCGCTGAGGTGGTTGAAGCCCAGGAACAGGTCCCACAGGCTGGTCATGTTGCCGAACTCGGGCGGGATGGAACCGGTCAGCTGGCAATCCCTGATGGCCAGCAGTCCCAGGCTGCTCAGGTTTCCCAGGGAGGCCGGCAGCGAGCCGGTGATCGGATTGGTCGAAAGATTGAGCTCCTGGAGGCTGGCCAGGTTGCCGAGCTCCGCGGGCAGCGAGCCGGCCAGGTTGTTGTCGTTCAAATAGATCTTGGTCACGGCCAGGGTTCCGCTGTCGAGCGTGATCCCGTGCCAGCCGCCTTCCGTCCCGGGCATCGCGAAGCCGTCCGAATCGAGCGGCGGGGTCTTCCAGCCGGAGTTGTCGTACCAGCCGTCGCCGTTCGTGGCGTTGTAGAGTGCGATGAGGGCCTGGCGGTCCGGGGTCGCGGCGACGGCGATGGTGAAGACGGCGTTGCTGGCGTCGGAGACCCCCGGATAGGCCGTCCCGCTGGCCCGGACGAGGCAGGAGGACGAGCCCGGCGCCGGCACGGTCCAGGAATAGGCGCCGGAGTTGGACGTCGATTCGACGATGAGCGTCCAGCTCGACCCGCCGTTGATGGAATACTCGAGCCGGGCGTTCGCGAACGTCCCCGTCGAGGTCCAGGTGATGTCGTGGGACGTGCCCGCGGTCCAGGATTCGCCGCCGTCGGGAGCGGTCACCGTGATCGTCGGCGACATCCCCGTGAACGACGCCGTCCACGTGCCGGAATGCGTGATGTAGTCCGTATGGACGTAAGGGGGGCCGGGAAGGCCGTGGGTCACCGGATAGCTGGTCAAGGTATAGGTCCCGGAGGCCGAGGCCGGGGAATCGAACGTTCCGGTGAAGGCCAGCGTGGAGCTCGAGTAGGAGAACGCGCCGTCGGTGATGGCGCCGGGCCCTGATTGGGTGATCGTCGTCGTGACGGTGCCGACATACGGGCACTCGAACTGGATGCCGTAGCTGAACGCGCTCCACGAGGTCCCGTCGGCCGAGGTCGTGAAGGAGACGGGTCGGCCGGCGCTGTTCGTCCCCGCCCACGTGCCGTTGTACGGCGTGGCGGAGAAGGCCGGCAGCGCGCCGAGCCCCAAAAGGGCCAGGATCCCCAGAACAAAGCCCAGAGCCTTGCGTTTCATGTTCCCCCCTTCCAGTTGCAGACAGGCCATCCCCTCTCGAGGCAGAGAGATGGGAAACAAGAGAAATGAGCCCAGAACTCGGACATGGACGAAAAAATTGCCGACCCCCGGGATGGTTCTTCGTTTAATATTCAGTCCGATCAGCGGCAATGTCAAGCCATTTCGCGCCTTGGCTAACGCAAGTACCACATAACTAAATAATTAGGCCGGACTTAGCGCCGCTTCATTAGTTTTGACGCGTCTTTTTTTCGGCAAAAAACGACAAATTCGCGCGGGGAAGTTTCGCGGTCCCACGGTCTACAGAATTATGGGAACGGACGGGGGCCTTCTCCGGCCTCTCTTCCCCTATCGCCTTAACCAGAAACCGCGGTCCGGCGACGTGAATTTCGCTTGACAAGGCGCGGTTGTCACGCGATTTTTTCTATTGGGGGTCAAACCAGGATTGGCCTCGAGGCCTCCGGGGGGTGTTTCTTCGTGCGGGATTCCGTTCGGGCCCGGACGCCTGGCCGCTTGGCGGGCGCGCTGGGGATGGCTGCGGGGACAGCCCTGACATTGTTGCTGTCGGTTCGCGCGGCTGATCCTCCCGATCCCTCCGGCAAGACTGTCCCGACAAGGAAGATCTCAGTTTTCGTGGTCGCCGACGCGCCCCTCAGCAGGAATGTGGCTTGGAAAGGGGAGATCCTGCGCGCTTTGTCCGATGCCAACTGGTACCTGCTCGAGGCGGCGGGGCTCAAGTTCAAGATCGAGGCGTACGGCGGCTGGCAAGCGCGGCCGGCGGCGCGGACGTCCGGAGAGAGCGGCTCGAAGCCGGATGTCACGGCCGAACGGACGGCGGTCAAGGCGGGGAGCGCCTACCGCTCGATCTACTCGTTCCTCCACTCTTTCCGGAGGCGGCTGAAGGCCGCGGACGGCGGCGAAAACGGAGCGGGCCCCGGCTCGAACGGCGCCCGCCGGGCGGCCGGGACCGGGGAACCCGGCGGCTATGAGATCGCCATCGGCCTCGTCGCCCGAGGGCCGGACGGGCCGGCGGAACCCGGATTGGCCGATTACAATTATGGCATCGTGCTCCTCAGGTACGAGGAGAATCCCAAAGGCCTGACATACGTCGTGCTCCACGAGCTCTGCCACCTCTTTGGCGCGGTCGACCTGCGGGAGAGCGGGACGGTGATGAGCCGGGAAAGACCGGGCTTCCGGCTCGATCGCTTCACCCAGGACATCATCCGCGTGAACAGGGACCGGACGTTCCGCCGGGCCGGGGGCCCGCTCAGCGACGAACGGATCCTGCAGGCCCTGAACCTCTACCGGGAGCGCCGGGCGTTGGGGCTGGACGAGGACGGACTGGCGGTCTGCATACGCGAGCTCCTGACGGCGGCGGCGATGCGCGGCCGCTCGGCCTGGCTGGTCGCGCTGCGCTGACGCTGACAAAGGCGCTGACGACGGGCGCGACGCTCGTCGATCGCCGCCGGCTGGGCTGGGCCCGGCCGCTCACGGGCCGCGCGGGCCACGGTGCGGGCCCGGGCGGCGGCTGCTCAGGCCCCGTTGATGTCGTTGACCAGGCGCCGCAGCTGGGCGATGCTCTTGCGGTTGAAGGCCAGCGAGAGGCGGGGCAGGTCGGGATACTCGACATCGTCCCCTTCCGCTTCGAGCGGCCCGGCGTGCTCTTCGATGCGGCCCTCGCTCAACAGGGTCGAGGCGTAGGTGTCGTTGAGGCGCTCGAGCGCGCCGGGCGGGAGCGGCGAGGAGAGGCGGAGCATGAGGACCGGCCCGACATAGCGCATCGAGTGGAAGCGGCGGTAGAACCCGATGATCTCCCCGACGGCCGTGTCGACGTCATCGGTCAGCTTGAACAGGCTCAGGTCATCCTCGTCGATCATGCCGTTGAGGACGAGCTCGGCCTTGACATAGGTCCGCCAGTGCTGCCAGTAGGTGCCGCCGGGCGCGTCGACCATGACCAGGGGGATCAGGTTGGTCTTGCCCGTCTCGATCATGGTCAGGGCCTCGAAGCCCTCGTCCTGGGTGCCGAAGCCTCCCGGAAAGAGGGCGATGGCCGAGGCCTCCTTTAGGAAAAGGATCTTGCGGGTGAAGAAGTACCTGAAGTTGATGAGCTTCGGGTCGTCGGCGATGACGACGTTGGTCTTCTGTTCGTGCGGCAGGCGGATGGCCACGCCGAAGGACCCGGCCCGCCCGGCGCCGAGCTGGGCGGCGCCCATGATGCCGTCGCCGGCCCCGGTGATGATCATCCACTGGCGCTCGCGCATGCGGCGGGCGAACTCGACGGCGTGGAGGAACTCGGGATGGCCGGCGGGCGTGCGGGCCGAGCCGAAGACCGAGACCTTGCGGACGCCGTGGTAGGGGGCGAAGACCTTGAAGGCGTAGCGGAGTTCCTTGAACGAATTGGTCAGGAGCTTGAGGTCGCCGCGGCCGGCGCCGTCGCGGGCCACGCGCGTGATGGCGACCATGAGGTCGGCCAGGACGTCGTGGTCGGGGCAGCCGGCGGCGAAACGGTCGAGAAATTCGTTGATCGCGGCGTCGCGGGCGGCGGCCCACCCGGGGGTCGCGGGCTCGCCGGGTACGGGGCCGGGGACGGCGACGGCTGGGGCAGAGCCGGCCGCAACAGGAACGGCTGGAACGGAACCAGCGCAGGTTCGGGGATCTTTATCCATGCCTCGATTTTACCATTAAATGGGGGACATGATACCCGTTTCCTATTTATCCAGGCGGGGAAAACGCGTGACATGTTACCCTTTCGGCATTCAGGGAACGATGACGGCGGCGACTACGACGGCGATAGCGACGGCGACGCGGCCACAGCCCGTCCCGCCTTTCCGAGATCCGAAAATGAGAACCGGGTCCCCGATTTCCCGGCTTCTTAGGCCAGCGCCTCGATCCAGGCGATCTTGCGGGCCAGGCGCACGGCGGAGATGGGGAAAGCGGTCTTGATCTCCGGGGCGAAGAGGGCCAGCTTGAACTCCTCGATCATCCAGCGCAGCTCTTCGACCGCGGCCCGCCTGGCCTCAAGATCGGCCGGCAAAATGGGAACCCCTGATCTCGGCGGCGCGGCGAGCCGCGAAAGCTCGAAGACGTAGGGCTCGACCTGGGCGGCCTTGGCCTTGTCCTTGTCGGGGGCGATGCGGGCCCGGTCGAGCCGGATGAGCAACCCCTCGAGGTAGCTGCGGATGCGGATGAGCCGGACGACCGGATAGACCGCCAGAAAGTCCTTGGGAACGAGGCGGTCGAGGTCCGCGCCGACGGCGTCCAGGTACTCCGGTTTGACCCTGTCCTTGAGCCGGCCGAGTTCATAAAGGCTCAATGTCCGGGCCTCGGCTCTCGTCTTTGACGGCGCGGCCGCGCCTGCCCGCGCGCCCGCCCCTCCGCCCGCGCCCTTGGCCAGCTCGGATCGCAACTTGGCGTGGAGCTCGACGATCTTGATGACCGTCTGGGTCAGGGCATGTCCGCGGTCGAAGAGACTCCGGCCGACTTCCGCTTCGTAAGCTCTGTACTCGGCCTCGGCGCGGATGTTGCGCTCGAAGACGTCCCGGGCCAGGGCCTCTTCGATGGCCCGCTCGAGGGCCTCCCGCCCGCCGAAGTGAAGCGCCGCCTGGTCGAGCTCGGCCGGGATCTTGTGGTAGCGGCGGACGAAGGCCAGCTCCTTGGCGAACTTCCGCATGAGCAGCTGCCGGACGCCCCTCTTGTGCGCGGCCTCGGCCTCGGCCCGCGTCGGGAACAGGCGGATGTCGACCGTCCCGGCGGTTCCGGGTTCGCTTCCGGGTTTGGCGGCCGGGGGGGCCGTCTGCGCCTTCGCCCCGCCCTGAGCCGCAGCCGGGCCAGAAAATTCGGAAATAGGTATTGTGTCCCCCATTTTTAGGGCGGGGTAGGCCGTGAGCGACGTGCCGACGGCGATCTTCTCGGGCAGATCGCCGAAGGTCCAGTCGGCCAGGCCCGTCTTCTCCCAGGCGCGCCGGGCCTCCTGCCAGGCCGGCGACTCGACCTTGGAGGGGGCCTGGTCCGCGGCCCCGAGCTTCTTGCGCAGGAGCTCGACGTCGCGGCCGGCGTCGAGGACGCGGCCCGTCGACGGATCGACTACCGCGACGCGCAAGCGCAGGTGCTTAGGCACGTCGGCCAGGGCCCATTCGCGGGCGGGGATGTCGGCGCCGTAGCGGCGCCTGACGAAATCGGCCACGGCCTTGAAGAGCGGCACTTCCTCCGGCGCCCGGGGCATGTCGCCGGCGATCTCGCGCGCCTTCTCCGCCACCGGCACGAGGAGCTTGCGGTAGCGCTTGGGCAGGCCCTTGATGAGCGCGGCGATCTTGTCCTGGTACTGCCCGGTCACGCCCCATTCCAGGCGCTCGGCCGGGATGGCGCTCAGCAGCTCGGGCGGGACCGTCAGCGTGACGCCGTCGTCCTCCTCCCCCGGCGCGAACTTGTAGACCGCCGGGAACGGACGGCCGGCCACCTCGACGCGGTCCGGGAAGCCGGCGACGGCGCTCTCGTCCGGCCGGTAATTGAGGAGATCGTCCTCGGACAGGCGCAGGAACGCGTCGTCGCCGCCGCGGTCGCGCACGTCCCCGAGCAGCTTGCGCAGCGTCCGGACGTCGTGGATGCCGGGGAGCTTGGCCGAGTAGAACTTGGCGATCTCGCCCTCGGCGACGAGGATGTCCCGCCGCCGCAGCTTCTCCTCCATGGCCTCGACCTGGCGCTGCAGGGCCAGGTTGTGGACTAGGAACGGCGGCGGGTCGTCGATCTCGCCCTCGACCAGGCCGTTCATGACGAAGATCTCGTGGGCCTCGGCCGGGTTGACGCGCCCGTAGGACACGCGGCGCTCGCGGACGATCTCGAGCCCGAACAGGGTGACCCGCTCCTTGGCCGTGACCTCGCCGCGCGAGCGGTCCCAGGCGGCGTCCGAATACGAGCGCTTGCAGAGCGGGCCGCCGAGCCGCTCGAGCCAGGCGGGGTCGATCCGGGCCGCTTTCCGGGCGAACAGCCTCGACGTCCGGACAACCTCGGCCGAGACGATCCAGCCGGCGCCCTTGCCGAAGAGGACCGAGCCCGGCCAGAGCGTGACCTCGCGGTTCTTGGCCCCGTTGTAGACGTTCTTCTCCTTGTGCGCGGCGATGTTCGACAGGTACCCGCTGAGGATGGACCGGTGGATCGCGCCGTAGAGCGCCGGCGATATGTCCGCATGCAAAATGCGGGACACAATACCTGTTTCCGCATTTCCGGTCGCGTCCGCCGTCCCGCTCCCCCGTTCCTCATTCGATTCGATCCCGGCTCCGCCTTTCGCCGTTTCCGGCGGCGACGTCCGGGCCGCGCCGGCCAAGAGGGGGTCGAACCCGCTTTTTGCCCGTTTTTGAGTGAAAAGCAGGTTCGAGCCCTTCTTCATCTTCCCGCGCTCGAGCTCCCGCAGGGCCGACTCGATCTCGGCGTGCAGGTACGTCCACTCGCGCATGCGCGGGAAGGACAGGAAGTTCTCGTGGCAGAAGCGCCGCTTCTGGACGAGCGAGCCGAGCTTCTCGAAGTCGCCGTGGTAGCGGTTCCAGATGTTGAGCAGCACCAGGAAATCGGAGTCCGGGTGCTTGAACGCGGCGTGCACCGCGTCGGCCTGCTGGGCCTTGTCCGGCGGCCGCTCGCGCGGATCGCGGATGCTCAGGGCCGCCGCCAGCACGGCCACCTCGGGCAGGCAGCGCTCCTCGCGCGCCTCGATCAGCATCCGCGACAGGCGCGGATCGAGCTGCATCCGGGCCATGGCCCTGCCCGTCTCCGTCAGCTCCCAGCGCGAGGCCGCCGGATCCGGCGGCCGGAATTGGGCCGCCTTCCTGACGGCGCCGAGCTCGACCAGGGTGTCGTAGCCGTCGTGCACGGCCTTGGCCGCCGGCCGGTCGATGAACGGGAACTGGAGCGGATCGCCCAGGCCCAGGTCGGTCATGCGCAGGATGACCTCGGCCAGGTCCGAGCGCAGGATCTCCGGCTGGGTGAACTCGTCGCGCGACTCGTAGTCGACCTGGCTGTAGAGCCGCACGCACAGCCCTTCCAGGACCCGGCCGCAGCGCCCCTTGCGCTGATCGGCCGAGGCCCGCGAGACCGTCGAGATGGGCAGGCTGTTGATCCGCGTCCCCGGCTGGTACTGGGCGATGCGGGCCACGCCCGTGTCCACGACGTAGCGGATGCCCGGGATGGTCAGCGACGTTTCGGCGACGTTCGTGGCCACGACGATCTTCGGCGCCGTGACGGTGTAGACGAGCCGCTGCTGGCCCGCCGGCAGGCGCGAGAAGAGCGGCAGCACCAGCGCCCCGGGCCACTTCCGGCCCTCGAGCATGCGGCAGGTCTCGAGGATGTCCTGCTCGGTGGGCATGAACACCAGGATGTCGCCTGGGGGCTTCTCCCGCCGCAGGTACTCGACCGCCTCGACCGCCTGGTCGACGTAGTCCTTGTCCTCGGCCTCCTCCCGGTCCGGCACGCGGTACTCGACCTCGACCGGGTACATCCGGCCGCTGACCTCGATGACCGGCGCGTTCTTGAAGGCCTGGGAGAACTTGGCCGTGTCCAGCGTCGCCGAGGTGATGACCAGCTTCAGGTCCGGCCTCTCGTCCAGGAGCCGGCGCATGATGCCGAGCAGGAAGTCGATGTTGAGCGAGCGCTCGTGGGCCTCGTCGATGACGATCGTGTCGTACTCGTGGAGGCCGTGGTCGCCCTGGGTCTCGGCGAGCAGGATGCCGTCGGTCATGATCTTGATGTAGCCGTCGCGCGAGGTCCGGTCCTGGAAGCGGATCTTGTAGCCGACGGCCCGGCCGACCGGCTGGCCCAGCTCCTCGGCGATGCGGGCGGCGATGGTCATGGCCGCCAGGCGCCGCGGCTGGGTGACGCCGACGCGGCCGGCGACGCCCCGGCCCGCCTCGAGGCACATCTTCGGGATCTGGGTGCTCTTGCCGCAGCCGGTCTCGCCCGAGATGATGACGACGCGGCGACGCGGCGACCGCAGGAGCTCGACGATCTCGCCGGCCCGGGCCGTGATCGGCAGCTCCGGCGGGTAGGAGACGCGCGGCACGTTCCTGGCCCGCGACTCGAGCCAGGCCTCGAAGCGGGCGGGCCGGGCGGCGCGGGCAGCCTGGGCGGCGCGTACAGCCTGGATGGGGCGGGCAGCCTGGGCGGCTTTGGCGGCCTGGATGGGCCGAACGGGCCGGGCTTTGGCGTCGTCGCTCATACCGTCCATTCTATCAAGTGCCTTGGCTAACGCAAATCGCTGATTACCAATTTATTAGGCTGTCCCGGCAGCTTCGGGTCCAGGTTAGGAACAGCGTTTTTCGCGGGATTTTCGCAAATTCATGCTTCGGGAACAGTCCCATGCCCAATCCCCACGGGCCGACGCGCCGTTTCCCCGCCTGAGACGGCCCCTCAGGCGGCGAGCTTCCTCAGCGAATCCAGCGCGGCCGTCACGTCCTCGTCGCGGTTGTTAAGGTAGAACGAGACGCGGATCGAGTTGAGGCCGCCCTCCGCGACCGGCCGGGCCCGGAGACGGTCCTTGGCCATCTGCGTCATGATCTCGCCGTTGGCGCGGCCCTTCATCCGGAAGCCGATCATGAGCGTGCGATAGGCCTCCTCCTCAGGCGACAGGCGCTCGACCCCCGGGATCTCGCCCAAGCCGCGATAGAACCGCTCGGCCATCGGCCGGCAGCGCCGGGCGATGCGGTCGACGCCGATCGTGTCCACCAGGTCGAGGGCCGTGCCCAGGGCGTAGAACAGCGCGTCGTTCTGCGTCCCGGACTCGTACCGCTCGGCGGTCGTCTTGAGCACGAACTCCCCCTTGGCGACGTCGTAGCGATCCGAGGAGCCGCCGCCGACCGTGAGCGGCCGCAGGACGTCAAGGAGCCCCTGACGGACATAGATGAACCCCGTGCGCTTCGGGCCCATCATCCATTTGTGCGTCGAGCAGGCGTAGAAATCGGCCCCGATGTCGGCGATGTCGAACGGCGAGCAGACCGGCGCCTGGGCGCCGTCGAGGGCGAACCATATCCTTTTCGCGCGCGCCAGGGCGGCGATGTCCTTGACCGGGAAAAGCTGGCCGGTCGTGCAGGTGACGTGGCTGAAGACGACGAGCCGGGTCTTCGGGGTGACGAGCCTGGCGATGCGCTCCACGTTGCCGGCGGCGCTGACGATGTCCGGCTCGAACAGCCTGATGACGATGCCGTCGCGCTGCCTGCGATGGAGCAGGGCCGAATGGAGGGCGACGTGCTCATGCGTCGAGGTGATGACCTCGTCGCCGTTCTTGAGCGGCAGGCCGTGGACGATGACGTTGACGCCTTCGGTCGCCCCGCCGATGAGGCCGATGTCTTCCTTGCGGCAGGCCCCGCCGAGGGCCCGGGCCAGCTTGGTCTTGACCTCCTGCCACGGCTTCTCGTCGTGGCCGGCGCTCGGGGCCCGCTCTTCGGCCCGGGTGAATTCGGCAAGGGCGTTGAGGACGGGCAGGGGGCATGAGCCGAGGCCGCCGAAGTTGAGGAAGGTCCATTCCGGGTCGAGGACAAACTGTTCGCGGACGAGCTTCCAGTAGAACTCGTCGTCGCCGGCGGCGGCGGCCCGGGCCAGCCGGCCGGCGAGCGGGGCAGCGAAGGGGGCGACGATGGGGGCGGCAAGCGGAGCGGCGAAAGGAGCGGCCGGCGGGGCGCCCGACGCTCCCGGCGCTCCCGCCGCGGCCCGAGCAATCAGGGGCAGACCGGCTATGCCGCCGGCCAGACCTGCCGTCATCTTCAGGAAATCTTTTCTTCTCATAGCGCTCCTTCTCTCCGTCGATCTCGCCGATCGATCTCGTCGTCGACCTCGCCGGCAATCTCGTCAGCGATCTCGACGTCCGATCGAGACGAAACTGGAAAGAAGGATTATTCCGGCTGAGGCGGATAAAGTCAACGGGCGCGATGGAGCGACGAGGGCACGTGGAAGCAAAGGCACGACGAGGGAGCGAAGAAGAAAACGAAGCGGGGGACGCGGCAGGACGCGCCCCCCGCCCTATACAGGAGGTTTCTAGGAGGATACTATCGGCCCTCGCCCGACGAACGGCGCCTGGGCCTTCCTGCCGGGAAAGGCCAGGGCCGGGAATCCGGGGCTATAGGGGAAAAAGAAGCTGGCCACGGAGATGGCCGAAGCGCGGGAGGGAACGCGCCTCGACAGCGCCGTGGCCAGCTGGGTCATCGCCGACGCTCCGGGCTTTACCGCGATCCGGAGCGTCTTTATCCGCGAAGCACTGTGCGCTCGAGCTTTCATCTTTCGGTCTCCATATAATTAGACGAACTCGCCCCGCGAAAAGTTGCATTTTGCGCCTTGGCTAACGTATCCGATTGATCGGCCATTCATTACGTCGTTTTTACGGGAAACCTTCCACCTGACGCGAGATGTTTTTGGCCGCAAAAACGTCATTTTTAATGGCTGGCATTTTTGGCCCGATAATTCAGAAAAAGGAGGATGGAACCAAATGCCCCGCGCCCGTCTTTATCTCATCCCCGGCTACGTCTGGCACCTGACCCACAGATGTCATGACCGGTGTTTCCTGCTGCGGTTCAAGCTCGACCGGGAGAATTGGCTGGATCTGATGTCCGAGGCCGTCAGTCGCTACGGCCTGCGCATCCTTGGCTACGCGATCACATCCAACCACATCCACCTCCTCGTCTACGCCGACGGCCGGAGGGAGGCCATTCCCCGTTCGATGATGTTCGCGGCCAGTCGCACGGCGCTCGATTATAATCGCCGGAAGGCGCGCTCCGGCGCGTTCTGGGAAGGGAACTATCACGCCACCGCCGTGGAGACCGGCGGCCATTTCCTGAACTGCCTTGCCTACATCGACCTCAACATGGTCCGGGCGGGCGTCGTCGGCCATCCCTCGGATTGGCCGTACTGCGGTTTCCAGGAGATCGCCGGGCGGCGGACCACAAGATGCCTGATCGACCGCGGCCTCCTCATGGAGCTGACCGGCGCGGCGAGCCCCGAGCAGCTGCGCTCCGTCTATCTGGAATGGATCGATGCGGCACTGCGGGCGGGCAGCGCGTCGCTGTCGAGGCAGCCAAAATGGACCGATTCCGTGGCAGTCGGGCGGGAGGCGTTCATCGACAGGATCCAGGGAGATCTCGGCCTGAAGGTGGTCCATCGTGAGAAGGCCGAGGCGGGAGACGGGTTCGTGCTGCGGGAAGCGCCCGCGCGGTACTCGGACCGTGCGCAAGGCATCCTCTGCCGTTTACCGCGCCGGTGATCCAGCCCCCAAACCGGAGACGAAAACCAGGCCGAAAAGCGCGGCCCCAAACTGGACGATTACCCCAAATTGGGGGCTATCTCTTTTATACTCTGTCTGTTGCCTTAGCCAAGGCACGCTAGAAACGGAAGAGGTAGCTGACCTTGCAGAAGAAGCCGCGCTTCATCTCGTGGAAGCGGCCGCTCGGCGCGAACCCGGGAAGGCTCTCGTCCCACTCGGTCTTTTCCAGCGCCGACCCGTAGCCGACGTGGATGACCGTGCCCGGGATGTAGGTGAACGACACCAGGCCGTCCAGAGTCAGGCGCTTGTAGAAGTCGTTGTACTCGGCGATGCCGCGCACGAACAGGTACTTGTTGATCTGGAACGTGTTCTTGCTGCGGACGATCAGGTAGTCATAGATCTTGACGTGATCGAGCTTGCGGTAAAAGTCGACGTAATTCAGGCTCAGGGTGAAGTCGAGCTGGCTCGTGGGCTGATAGACGAGCGCGCCCATCACGGTCGTCCCATAGCCCTGGTAGGGATCGGCCGGGTCGTAGAACGTCTTTGCCAGGCGCCGGGCGAAGGCCTCGATATAGAGCGACTTGGCCAGCTGCGATTCGGCCCTCAGGCCGAAGCCGCCCTGCCCGAACCGCCGCCCCAGGTAGACCTCGTTGGCCATGATCGTGTCGAAGCGGACCATGGTGTTGCGGGGCAGCCAGAATCGGAGGGTGACCAGGTTGAAGGTCTCCCACATGTCGGAGGTCGTGTCGTAGAGGTGGTAGCTCCAATAGAAGGGTTCGATCCTCTGGAAGAACCTGGACTTGGGGAAGATGCTGTGCATGGCGAAGGCCGAGACGCGCCGCAGCCCGGTCCTGTAGACGAAGCCCGAGTCGACCTGGAAGTCCGGGGAGATGTCCTGGTAGCCGAGGTCGAGGACCCATTTCCGGTTGGAGAAGTTCCAGTCCAGGCCGAGGGCGTGATCGGCGTTTGTCGCCTCGGCGCCCTCCGGCCGGGTCCACGAGCCGAGCAGGTGGAACGACGCGACCTGCGTCTTGCTGAGGCGGAAGCGGCCGTCGAAGCCGCCGACCCGGTTCCAGACCGTCCCGGCCTCGCGGCCCGTGTAGAAAACCCCGATGTAGGCGTCGTCCTTGAGCGAATGCTTGTAGCGGGCGATGGTGAAGTCCGGGTGCGTATCGACGGCGTCGCCGGGCAGGTTGTCCTGGGCATAGATCGCGGCCACGGTGTCCCGCGGCGTCACCTTGCCGGTCAGGCGGAAGCCGAAGACCGGGTCGACGATCGTCCGGGTGTAAACGATGGCCTGGAGCGGACCGTCCTCGACGTTGCCGGCGAACTTCCACATGTCGTTCCCTTCGAGGAAGAACGGCCGCTTCTCCTCGTAGTAGAGCGAATAGCGCTGGTTGAAATCGACCTGGCCGGCGTCGGCCTCGACCTGGCTGAAGTCGGGGTTGTAGGCCCCGTCAAGGGTCAGGTCCGAGGTCAGGCCGAATTTGCCGGTCAGGCTGACGTCCTTGATGTCGTACTCGGGGTTGTGGGCGGGCCGGCCGGCGCTTGCCTCGGTCGCCTCCTGCGTCCGCCCGTAGGTGAAAGCGGGCAGGAGCTCCCGGACCTGCTTGTGCTCGAGACCCGCGACCTGGAAGGTCTGGGCCTGGCCCATGATCGAGCCGTAGTTCGGGTCCAGGGGCGGGAACGAGGCTTGCTCCGAGGTCCGGGTGAAGAAACGGATGAACATGACCCGCATGGTCAGGACGTCGCGGCCGGGAAAGCGGATGCTCTGGAGCGGGACGCGGGCCTCGACCGTCCAGCCCCGATCGTCGACGCGGCCCTTGCTGTACCAGACGGTGTCGTAGCTCGCGTCGAGGTTGCCGTTGACATCGAGCATGCCGTCGCCCTGGATGCCGAGGGGATTGAGGACGAAGCAGAAGCCGCTCTGGGCGTCGTTGAAGGGGTCGAGCATGACGAAGACGATGTCGTCCTGAAAGATGCCGTCGCGCTTGCTCAGGGCCGCCTTGACCTTGGACGGATCGGAGTCGTAGCAACGGAAAGCGAAGTAAAAATTCCTGGAATCGTAGGCCAGATAGGCTTCGGTCTTCTGGCTGGGGTCCTTGGCGTAGTCGGGCTTGAAGGTCTTGAAGCCGTCGTATTTCCGGCCGGAGGCCCAGACGGCGTCGTCGAGGATGCCGTCGATGACGGGCGGCGTAGCGGCCTTGGCCAGCGGAGGCGGCGGCGAACCGGCGGCGGCGGCCGTGGCGGCACGGGGCCCGGTCGCGGGCGCGGGCGCGGCGGATCCGGCGGCGGCCGCGGCCGGGAAAGCCGCTGCGGCGAGGAGGAAGGCGGCGACGGGCCAGGCGAGAATCGCTCTTCGGTTCATTCCGGACTCCGTACGGATGGGGGCTATGTTCTATCCTATCTACGGCTCGGCTTTCTCAAAGGTTCGCTCCTTAGGGGGATGGCAGGAAGTGGAAAGACGTTTTTTTCGGGAAAAAGGGCTGCCCTAACCTGGAAGCCGCCTCGAATATGCCGTATAATCGTTTTGTTATCTATAAGTTGCGTTAGCCAAGGCAGGAAATTAGGGGTTGGGGCGTCTAAAGAGACGGAGGGAGCGATGAAGCATCGTTCAAGGATATCGAATTCCGAGCCTGTCCGGACCGCTATTTTCGAGCCCCGCCGGACCTCCTGCCGGACCCCCGGCTGGACCTCCCGCCGGGCACCCGTGACGGCTTTGACCGCCCTGTCCGTCCTGGCGGCGTTCGTCCTCGCCGGCCTGCTGGCCGCCTGCAGGACCAAGCCGCCGGCCGACGTCCCGGGCGAGTTCACCTTCCACGGCGCGGCCATCCACCCGGCCGCCGTCGCCGCCCTCTACAGGTCGTCGACCGGCCAGCTCGATCTGGCCGCTTTCCAGACCCGGCTCGAGATACGCCAATGGGAGGACCAGCCCGGTTGGTGGGTGACGGATTTCGAGACCGACCCCGAGACCGGCCGGTCCCCGTTCTTCGCCTACACCGCGTTCGCCGGGCCCGTCAACGGCGGCGCCGAGCTCTACGTCCTGGCGGTCATGTTCAATAAGGAAGAGACGAGCGATGTCTCCAATATCGTGCTCCTCCGGAAGAGCGGCAGCCTGCTCGGCCTCGTCCGCGCCTGGGAGGAGGGCAGCGCCTGCGACGGCGGCATCATCAACCCCCGCATGGACGGTGATAGCTTCATGTATTCCCGGGAGCTCACGCCTTCCCGCCTTCTCGGCCTGTCGGTCGGGGTCGATCTCGCGGTCACGCCCCACGAGGACCTCGAGGAGACGGGCGAGAGCTGCTTCGCCGCGGCCAACTACGTCTACAGCCTGACCCAGGACCGCGAAGACCTAGTCTCGGTCCGGCTCTACGACGAGCCCGTCAATGACGAGAAGGGCCGGACGGAGCGGTTCCGCTACCAGGTCTGCTTCAACCGCCTGTTCAATGAATACCTGGCCAAGGGCAAGACAGCGCTCCTGCCCAGGGAAGTGGACGAGTTCGCCGCCCGGTTTCGGGACGAATGCGTGAAGCCGGCCTCGGCCCGGACGGCCCCCGCGGCGGCCGATACGACGGACAAGTAGAAAGAGCGCCCCGAAGCCCGCCCGAACCGGGGAGCCGCCTCTGTTTTTCGTTTGGTCGTTCTTTTCATTAATATGCGTTGGCCAAGGCCAGGAAAAAAAAAGAACTTTTTTCCGGCAAAAAGACGTTCTTAAAGCTGATGGCTGCTTCGAGAATTCATATATACTTATTTATTATCTATAATTTGCGTTAGCCAAGGCGAGGCAGCAGGTCGGCGGCGGAGGCGTTCTCGGCGGCCTGCTCCGGGCTCTTCGCGCCGGGGATGACGGCCGTCACGACCGGATCGCGGAGGCACCAGGCCAGGGCCCAGCGCGCCCTCGAGACCCCAAGCGGCAGCTCGTCCTCGGCGATCTTCTCCGCCTGGCGGACCCGCCGGGCGATCTCCTCCCGGCCGAGCGTCGAGCGGTAGTCGTCCGGCCCGAACTTCTCGCCGGCTTCGTGCCGGCCGCCGAGGAGGCCGCTCGCCAGCGGCACCCGGGCCAGGATCCCCAGGTTGTAGCGGCGGGCCGTGGGGAAGACCTCGGTCTCGGCCCGCAGGTCGAGCCGGTTGTAGATGACCTGGAGGACGCCGTAGCCGCGGGCGAAGGCCTCGCGGACCTGGACCTCGCTCCCGGCGCCGCGGATGGACACGCCGAGATTGCGGACCATGCCCGCCCGCCGGGCCTCTTCCAGGGCGGCCGTCAGCCCGTCGTCGAGGAATGCCTCGTCGCCCGACGAGTGGAGCTGGTAGAGATCGATCCGGTCCGTGCGCAGGGCCCGGAGCGAGGCGATCAACTGAGCCCTGACGTCCGCGGCGCCGAAGGCGTTCGTCCGGTCCATGAAGCCGTTGAAGCGGTGGCCGAACTTGGTGGCCACGACCCAGCGGTCGCGCTCGTGGCGGGACAGGTAGTCGCCGATGAGACGCTCGGCCAGATGGTCGCCGTAGCATTCGGCCGTGTCGATGAGGTTGACCCCGGCCTCCGCGGCCCGGTCGAGGATGGCGTCGACCTCGGCCTGGGTGAAGGTCTTGCCCCACTCCCCGCCCAGCTGCCAGGTGCCTATCCCGACGACGGAGACCTTGAGGCTCGTCCGGCCCAGGGTTCGGTATTTCATCGGCGGACCATCCTCTTCATCCCTCCAATGCCCGCTATTTTAGTCGAATGACCCGCATCAGACAACCGGTGCCCCGGGGAAGCCGCCACGGGGGGGCCGGATGCAACCTCCGGGCCCGCGCCCGCGTTGATATCGACGTGGGTGTTAAAATATTAGCATAAGCGCTTGACAGCCCCCTGTCGAGGTGCTAATAATTTAGCATGCTAAGAAATTAGCACTGCAGCCGGGGCCAACCTGACCGGGGAGACGCGCATGAAGAGCGAGAAAAGCCTGAGCCGCCGTGAGCGCGAGATCATGGACATCGTCTACGAGATGAAGGAGGCCTCGGCCCAGCAGGTCCTGGAGCGGCTGCCTTCGCCGCCGAGCTATTCGGCCGTGCGGGCCCTGCTCCGCGTCCTTGAGCAGAAGGGACACCTCCTCCACCGGCAGGACGGCCCCCGCTACGTCTTCGTTCCCTGCCTGCCCAGGGACAAAGCCCGGCGGAGCGCCCTGGCTCACCTCAAGCGGACGTTCTTCGACGGCTCGACGGCCGACGTCGTCGCCGCCCTGCTCGACATCTCCGAAGAGGACCTGTCCGAGGACGATTACCGGGCCCTGGCCGAGATCATCGACAGGGCCCGCAAGGAAGGACGCTGACATGGCCGGTCTCGCCTCCGGAATTCCCGGCCTCGCCGCCGGGTATCTCCTCAAGACCACGGCGGTGATGGCCCTGGCCCTTCTGGCAGCCGCGGCCGCGAAGAGGCGGTCCGCGGCCTTCCGGCATTTCATCCTGTCAGCGGCCCTGATCGGCCTCGTCCTTCTCCCGTTCCTCTCGCTGGCCCCGGTCGGCTGGAAGGCCCCTCTCCTTCCCTCCTGGATGGCGGCGCCCTCGTTCACGCCGGCCGAAGCGGCGAAAGAGCCGGGCGGCAGCGGCGCCGTAGGAGTCCCGATCCCGGGCATCCCGCTTATAACTGCCGTCGGTCCCGGATCCCAGGCCTTTTCTTCCGGCACGGCGCCCGGCGGCCCCGCGATCGACGCGGCGCCCGGCCTTTCGCCCGATCCGGCGTCCGGCCGCAGTCCAGCGACGGATCCATCCCTCCTCGCCGCCGGGGCCGCCGATAGATCGAAAACGCCTTCCCCCGCCCTCGGGCTCCTGCTGGCGATAGCCTGGGGCGCAGGTCTCGCGGCGCTCCTCGTCCGGCTCGCCTTCGGCCTGGCCGGAGCGTCGCGATTGACGGCCCAGGGCGCGCCCCTCGACGGTCCTTCCTGGCGCGCTCTCCTCGAACGCTTCCTCGCGCTCCTGCCGCTCCGGCGCCGGGTCCGCCTCAAGTCGCATCCCCAGGTCCCGGTGCCGCTGACCTGGGGCTGGCGCAGGCCGGTCGTGCTCTTCCCGGACGGCGCGGAGGCCTGGAGCGACGACGAGCGATCGTCGGCCCTTTGCCACGAGCTCGCGCACGTCAAGCGGGGGGATTTCCTGGTCATGCTCCTCGTCCGGGCGGGCCTGGCCCTGTTCTGGTGGAACCCGCTCTGCTGGCTCGCCTACCGCAGGCTCCTCAAGGAGCAGGAGATCGCCTGCGACCAGCTGGTCCTGCGCGCCGGCATCCGGCCGTCGGCCTACGCCGCCAGCCTGCTCGCCTTCCGGCGCTCGGCCGGGCTTCGCTGGAGCCCATCGGCGGCCCTGCCGGGCATCCTGGGGCGGTCGCCGTTCCAGGAGCGCCTGGCGGCCATCCTCAAACAAAAAATGACATTCATGGAGGTCAAGATGAAAACCAAGATCACCGTTGCCCTGGTCCTGGTCGCGGCCGTGGCCCTGGTCGGAACGGCCCGCCCGGCTGCTGGACGCGACGCCGCGGTCCCGAAGACGGTCCTGGCCGAGACGGCCGCGCCCGCGGCGGTTTCGTTGACGCCCGTCCTCGAAGCCCGGGCGACCGCCGGGACGGCCGCGTCGCCCGCCGCCGCCCAGGAAAAGGCGAAGGAACAGGAAAAGGCCCAAGCCGCCGCGAAGGCCAAGGAGGCGGAGAAGGCCGAAAAGGAAAAGAAGGTCGTCGAAGAGACGGTCGTCGTCCGTTCGAAGGGCGACAAGTCGCCGATCCAGATCACCATCAGCGAGGGCGGCCGGGTCAAGAAGCTCCTCCTCGATCACTCGGTGACCATCACCAGGAGCGCGGACGGCGATGCCCTCCTGCTGACGCCCGAAGGCAAGGAGCCCATCGTGCTCGAGGGCGAGCCCCTGCGCATCGAGATCATGGGCGGCCGGCTCGAGTTCGCCAAGGAGGGCCGGCTGCTGGAAGCGAGCGAAGACGGCGGGTTGCGGGTCATCCTGGAGGGCGACGCGAAAGACGGCCGGACTGTCTATCGCGCCGCGCCGGGCGCGAAAACCGAGCCCCGGACGGTCAAGATCGTGACCGAGGACGGCAAGACCGTCGTCCTGACGCCCCGGCCCGGGCACGCCGAGGGCCAGGCCTTCTCCCTCGCCAAGGAGGCCGGCGGGGTCTGGACCGCGGTCGAGGCCAAGCCGAACAAGGCCGTCTGGATCGCCGAACGCGACGAGGAGATGCTGAAGAAGATCCAGGCCCTCGAGGAGCAGGTTCAAGCGATCAAAGCCAGGAAGATGGACATCTCGGCCCTCGAGGAATCGCTGAAGAAGCTCGAGGCCGAGCTCAAGGCCAGGGAAGAGAAGCTGAAGACGCTTGCCCGCAGGATCGAGGAGGAAAACGGCCCGGAGCCGGGCCTCGTCGACGTCAAGAAAAGGGTTGTCCGCGAGGCGCCGGAGAAAGGCGACGCCTCCGAGATCCGGGAGCGGGACGAGGAGGCCGTCAAGAAAGCCAAGGTCATGGTCACGGCCGGGAACGGCGGCGACATCTCCCTGGTTTTCACGGGCCAGGAAGGACCCGAGGGGCGGAAGGCCTATGAGCGGGCCGTCGCCCGGCTGAAGCAGGAGCTTCCCGAAGGCTGCAGGATCACCTCGCAGGAATACGACCCGGAGACGGGCGCCATGACCTTCAAGATCGGGACGCCCAAGGACAAGAAGACCGACGAGGCGCTCGTCAGGAAGCTGGTCGACACCGTCCGTTCCGAGATCGAAAAGAAGTAAGCGCCTGGACCTGTTCGGGCGGCCCCGGCGCCCTTGATTTTTCGCTGGACATTCGGGATCCCTTCCATTATTTTATCCATGTTCAGGGGGTGAGATCGCCCGTCGTCGAAAGAAGGGGCGCCTGTCTCATTTTCAGGCTCTATCCAGCCCGGGCGGCGCCCTGAGCTGATCCGGAGCGAGGGATCTGCCGGGATCGGGATAAGAAGCGAATATCAGGGCGGATATCGCGACGCGAGGAGGTTCTGCGGAGGATTCTCCATGAGAGGGAGCTTCGCATGAGCAGGGCTCCTTGACGCTGACCTTCGTTGTTCGGCCCTTGATCTTCTTTATGTCATCGAAGAAGGAAAGGAGGCCATCAATTGAGGATCAAAGCAATATTCGCGATTGCGCTGGCGCTGGCCGTGATATCCCCTCTCGGCGCCCAGCTGAGCAAGCAGACGGGCACGATCACGGGCTCGATCAGGGACGAGCAGGGCGTCCCCCTGCCCGGCGCCGCCGTCACGGTCGCCGGGCCCAAGCTGCTCGGCCAGGCCACCGACGTCTCCCGCGCCGACGGCACCTACGTCATCCGGGCGCTTCCGCCGGGCGTTTACACGCTGACCATCGCCCTGCCGGGCTTCGCCACGGCCAAGAAGGAGGGCATCGACGTCCACGTCGGCATGACCCTCGAGCTCAACTTCAGCATGAAGCAGGGCGCGCTGGCCGAGGAAGTCACGGTCGTCGGCGTCGCGCCGACCGTCGACGTCAGGAGCACCAAGACGACCCTGATCATGGACGCCTCGTCCCTGACCCAGCTGCCCCTCAACCGCAGCGTCTTCAACGTCATCGCGGCCGCGCCGGGGGCCTACCAGAACCCGGACGACAGCCAGCAGTTCCTGGTCCACGGCGGCACCGGCATCTCCAACACCTTCGACGTCGACGGCGTCAACACGAACTGGGCGGCCGACTACGGCGTCTGGTTCAGCGAGATCGGCTATGACTCCATGGACGAGGTCGAGGTCATCACGGGCGGCATCGCCGCCGAGGACACGGTGCCCGGCGGCGCCCTGATCAACGTCGTCACCAAGTCCGGCGGCAACGCCTTCCACGGCCAGGTCCAGGCCTACTACACCTCGGAGCACCTCAGCCAGTACCAGTTCACCAAGGAACAGCTCGACATCTTCGGCCTGTCCCGGCCGGCCGTGTCCGTCTACGAGGTCGAACCGACCTTCCAGCTGGGCGGCCCGATCATCAAGGACCGGCTCTGGTTCTTCACCGACGTCGGCCTGCAGAAGTCCAACCGCCACAGCGGCTTCGTCCCGACGACGATCCTGGGCAATTCCTACTCGCCCTATGACCAGGCCGAGACCTTCACCAAGGGCTTCCTCAAGCTGACCGGCCGGATCACGGACAAGCTCCGCATCGCGCTCTACGGGTCGTACATCAAGGACCGGGCCCCCCACAACTGGGGCGGCGAATACACGACCGAAGAGGCTTCGTACGACTACACCGACAAGCGCTGGAAGTTCAACGCCTCGGCCAGCTGGTTCCTCGACAAGAACTCGTTCTTCGAGTTCCGCAGCGGGGCCAGCGGCATGGTCGATTGGATGCTCCCCCAGCCCGGCACCGAGGACAGCGCCAGCTACTACGACTATTACACCTACTACAGCTGGGGCCGGAACTGGCGCGAGCGCCACTCGAACAGCACCAACTGGCAGAACACGGTCGACTTCACCCATTTCGCCGATTCCGTCCTGGGCGGCGACCACGAGTTCAAGGCCGGGTTCATCCACCAGTTCATCTTCTACAACTGGCCCTGGTTCCGGAAGAACCCCCTGGACGCCTACTACTGGGACGGCAGCCCCTACCTCTTCGACGCCTGGTACGGCTCGGACGTCTACGGCGACGCGCCCCTGGGCGTCCTCTTCTGCGGCCCCAACGACGGCGACACCTACTCCCGGGGCAACATGCTCCGGCTGGGCGGCTACGTCCAGGACTCGATGACCATCAAGAACCGGCTGACCCTGAACTTCGGCCTGCGCTACGACCACTACATGGGCTACCTGCCCGCGGCCGACAAGAAGGCCGTGGCCGGCATCGGCCTGGCGATCGGCGAGGCCGCCCTGACGCCGCTCTTCGGCTTCAACGCCCTTGACGACATGCACATGAACGCCTGGAAGCCGGCCCTCCAATGGGGCGCCCTGACGCCCCGGCTGGGCTTCATCTACGATCTCTTCGGCAACGGCAAGACGGCCGTCAAGGGCAGCTTCTCCGTCTACTCGGACTTCATGTCGACGATGTATTTCGACACCTCCCACCCCTTCCGGGAATGGGAGATCTTCTTCAGCTGGTGGGACGACAACCACAACGGCGACTACGACGCGCCGGGGATCGACAGCTATGCCTGGCTCGACGGCTGGGGCAAGAATCCCCTCGAGTTCTCGCCGGACTATTACCAGAAGACCGTGGCCAAGCACATCAAGTCCCCGCTCTATTACGAGTACACGGCCGGGCTCGACCACACCCTGGCCCGGGACTGGAGCGTCCGGCTGAAGTACATCCACAAGACCAAGGTCCACACGGTCGACACCGTCTATTACGACCCGGACAGCGACCGGGTCTGGAACACCTACGAGTCGGCGACCGATTGGTGGGTGCCGTTCACGACCGTCATCCCCGCCGTCGGCGGCTACCCGGAGAAGACGGTGACGATGTACTTCATGTCCAACGACGCGCCCGCGCCGTTCTACCAGTTCCGCAACGTCCCCGGGGCCAAGCGCAACTACGACGCCGTCGAGCTCGCCTTCGACAAGAAGATGTCCCGGGGCTGGTCCTTCGGCGGCTCCGTCATCCTCTCCAGGACGAGGGGCAACAACGCCGGCGACTACGGCTCGGTCTGGGGCTACGGCGCGGCCTATGACGACGCCAACTGGTTCGTCAACCGCTATGGGCGGGTGCCCGAGGACGTGCCCCTGGGGATCAAGCTCTACGGCGCCTTCAAGCTGCCCTACGGCTTCATGGCCTCGTTCTTCGCCCAGGCCTTCAGCGGCCAGCCGTACCAGCGCACGGTGACGGTCTACGCCCCGCCCGACTGGGCCGAAGCCCACAACGTCAACACCCTGTTCTACTACACGATCAACGTCGAGACCCAGGGCGCGCGCCGCCGCGAGTCCCGGAACAACGTCGACGTCCGGCTGGAAAAAGAGTTCGCCTTCCGCCGCATCGGCACGCTCAGCTTCTTCCTCGACGTCTTCAATCTCCTCGGCGACAAGCACATCGTCGCCGGACTCGATCCGGCCGGTTACTGGTATCCCGACGCCGAGAACACCAGCTCCGGGTCCTACTCGACGGATTACTACTATGGCAAGGTCACGGGCACGACCGGCCAGAGGGTCGTCAAGCTCTCGGCCCGGTTCTCGTTCTAGCTTCGCGCTCATCCGGGAGGGCGGTCCGGCCCGGGCCGCCCTCCCCTTCCCTGTCCGCTACTTGCGGACGCGGACCGGATAGGGCGGGCGCTTCGGCCTGGCCGGCGGGTTCGCCTTCAGCTCGTCCATGACGACCTTGATGGCCGCCTCGAGCTGCGGATCATGCCCGGCGATGACGTCTTTCGGCGTTTGCTCGACCTCGAGGTCGGGCGGCACGCCGACGTTCTCGACGATGAAGCCGTCTTCCGTCCAGATGGCCAGGTTGGGCGCCGTCACCGAGCCGCCGTCCATCAGCAGGGGGAAGCCGAGCATCCCGACCAGGCCGCCCCACGTCGTCGTGCCGACGATCTTGCCCAGGCCGAACTTCCGCCACATGTAGGGCAGGAGGTCGCCGCCCGAGCCGGCCGACTCGTTGACGATCATGACCTTGGGCCCCTGGATCGAGGCGCTCGGCGTCTTGAGATCGGCGCCGTAGCGCATGGCCCAGTAGGCCGAGACGGGCTTGCGCAGCCAGTCGAGGTAGTAGTCGGCGACCAATCCTCCCCCGTTGAAGCGCTCATCGACGATGATGGCCTCCTTGTCGGCCTGGGGGAAGAAATAGCGCTTGAAGTAGACATGGCCGAGGGTCGCCGTGTTGGGGACGTAGACGTAGGCGACGCGGCCGCCGGTGGCCTCCTGGACCCTGCTGATGTTGCCCTCGACCCAGTCGCGGTTGCGCAGGGCCGATTCGTCGGGGACGGGCACGACCTTGACCGGCCGGGCGCCCCGGCCGTCCGGGGACGGGCCGACCGTGATCTCGACGATCTTCCCGGCCGTGGCCTCGAACCGGGCGAAGAGGTTGTCCGGCGGGACGAGCGGCCGGCCCTCGACGGCCAGCAGGTACTCGCCCGCCTCGACCTCGGCGCCGGGCTCGGCCAGGGGCGCCCGCAGCTCGGGCGTCCAATTGAGCCCGCCGTAGACCTTCTTGAAGCGATAGCGTCCGTTCTCGACGGCGTAGTCCGCGCCGAGCAGTCCGCCGGGCACGCGGGCCGGCGAAGCGGGGAAGTCGCCGCCGGCGAGGCGGTGGTGGCCGACGACCAGCTCCGAGCACATCCACTGGATGAGCCGGTTCAGGTCGGCCCGGCAGGCCAGGTCGGGCAGGAAGGCCGCGTACTTGGCCTTCATGGCCTTCCAGTCTGCGCCGTGGAAATTCGGGTCGTAGAAGAAATCGCGGTTGACGCGCCAGGCCTCATCGAAGATCTGCGGCCACTCGGCCGACGGCACGACGCGGACCTCGACGGCGTCGATATCGAGCCGGCCCTTGCCCGGCTCGGGCTTGCCGGACGCCGGCAGGATGGACCATCCGCCGGCGGAAGCGACGAGCATCTTCTTGCGGTCGGCCGTCAAACGGAAGGAGATGTTGGCCGGCCCGGCGGCTTCGTCCCTGCGGGAGGCGAGGTCGAAGACACGGATGGAGGAATCGCCGGGACCGCCAGAGGTCGAGGTGGGCGGCGGGTCGGCCTTGCGGTAGAAGATCTTGCCGCCCTCGCCCGCCTGGAGATTGCTGTAAACGCCGGCCAGGAGGGGCGCGGCGACGATGCGATGGGAGAAGCCGTCGAAGTCGATGCGGACAAGCGCCGGCCCCGGGGCCGGCGCGGCGGCCTTGGCCTTGTCCGCAGCCGCGGTCCCCTTTCCCGCAAGCTTGTCGGCGGCCGGTTTTTCGTCCTTGGGCTTCTCCTCGTCGCTCTCCCTGGCCAGCGGATTGGGCAGGTCCTGGCGCAGGACCGCCAGATAGAGCGACACGGTCCGGCGGGCGTCCTCTTTCGACATGTCGAACCACTGGTTCGCCGGGCCGGCGTCGGTCGAGGCCAGGAACCAGAGGTACTTGCCCTCGGCGTCGAAGGTCGGCTCGTCGACGTCGCTCAGGCCGTCGGTGACCGGGAAGGACTTGTCCTGGTCGAGCGAGTAGATATGGACGCGGCGGAAGTAGGTCGGCGTGCCCAGGGTGTAGGCGATCCACCTGGAGTCAGGGCTCCAGGACGTGCGCATGGCCGCCACGACGCCGATGCGATAGAGCCCCTCGGAGGCGATCTTCCTGACCGCGCCCGTTTTGATATCGAGCCAGAACAGGGTCAGCGAATTGTCGGCGAAGGCGATCTTGGCGCTGTCGGGCGACCAGTTCGGCGAGCCGTAGAAGCCGGCGCCCCCGAGCGTGAACCTGCGGACCTCGCCCCGGCCGTCCTGGGCCCGGATGTGCAGGGCGTATTCGCCCGATTCGTCGGAGAAGTAGGCGATCAAGCGGCCGTCGGGCGACCAGGCCGGGTTGCGCTCATGGACGCCCGGGGTCATGGTCAGGTTGCGGGGGTCGCCCTGCTCGGCCGGGACGGTGACTATCTCGCCCCGGAACTCGAAGACGGCCCGGGCCCCGGTCGGCGACACGCCGTCGGCGAAGATCCACTGCGGGCCCTTGGCGTAGCGCTCGCGGAGCTCCGGCAGGTCGGCGGCGACGCCGATCTTGAGGCGGCGGTCGCGGCCCTGGGCGACGTCGTAGATGTGGAGCGCGCCGGCCTGCTCGAAGACGACGCGGCCGGCGCCGGCCGAGGCCGAGAGCACGGGGAAGTCCCGGAAATCGGTCAGCTGCTCGACCTTCCCGGCGGCCGGATCGAAGGCGAACAGGTTGAACTCGCCGTTGCGGTCGGAGCGGAAGATGATCTTGCCGCCGACCCACATCGGGTCGACGTCGTTCGACCGGCCAGCCGGCTGGGGCAGCTTCTCGATGCCGTCATCCCGGGTGTCGAAGATCCAGATCCGCGAGAACCGGCCGCCGCGGTAGTTCTTCCACTGGCTGAAGGCCTCGGGGAAGGGGGTGTAGGCGATGAACCGGCCGTCGGGCGAGATCTCCGCGTCAGAGGCGTACGGCACCTTGACCCTCTCGGGCCCGCCGCCGGCCACGGGCACGGTGAAGAGCTGGGTATAGGCCCGGTTGTCCGAAAAGCGGCTGGAGACGAAGAGCACGGACCGGCCGTCGGGCGTGAACCCGGCGACGAGGTCGGCCCCCGGGTGCCAGGTCAGGCGCCTGGGCACGCCGCCGCCGGCCGGCACGACGAAGACGTCCGTATTGCCGTCGTACTGGCCGCTGAAGGCGATGAGCGAGCCGTCGGGCGAGAAGACGGGGTTCGTCTCCGTCCCGGGGTTCGTGGTCAGCTGCCGGACGTCCCGGCCGTCGAGGCCGGCCGTCCAGAGATCGTTGGCGTAGACGAAGACGATGCGGTCGGCCGAGACGGCCGGCTTGGTCAGCATCCTGGTGTCGACGGTATCGACGGCCCCGAGCCCTCCGGCCAGGGCCAGGATGAGCGCCGCGGCCGGGACGAGCGTCGAAACCGGGGCCCTGGGATTCCTTTTCTTCATCGGGACCTCCTCGCGGGACTGGGAATGCAAAGGGGAGACTATACACGGGCCCGGGCGAGCCTGTCAAAGAGAGGCGGCGCGCCAGGCCCGGGGGCCAGCCCAGGGCGCGGATCGTTCAGGCCTGTCCGCTGCGGGGGGCCTTGTCCTGGAGGATGCGGACCACGGTGGAATCGACGAAGGCCATGCCCTCGAGGGAGATCCGGCTGAGGTTGCGGATGGACTCCTCCGCCGACATCCCCAGCACGCCGTCGTCATGGGACAGGCCGTAGCCGGCCAGGGCCATGAAAGCGGAGCGCATGGCCGATTCCGCCCCGGTCGTGATCTTCATGGCGCAGCCGGACTTGGCCCCGTCGCAGATTATGCCGCAAAGGTCGCCGATGACGTTGTCGATCGAGAAGGTGATCCTCTTCATGTCGATCCCCGCCTTCTGGTAGACGATCGCGATCGACGCGGCGATGCTTGCCGCGATGGCGCAGCCGCAGATGACCGAGAGCTCGCCGGTGAAGCACTTGATGTAGGAGTTCACGGCGTGCCCGACGGCGACGCTTTCCTGGATCCGGGCCAGCTCGACATCCTGGTCGCGGCCGACGATGTAGGGGACGAGGGTCGTGAGCACGCCCTGGTTGCCGGACCCGCCGCTGGTCATGACGGGCTCCGGCAGCCCGCCCATGCGGGCGTCGACCGCCGAGGCCACCTTCTCCGTGGCCCGGCAGAAGAGATCGTCCGCCTTGAACCCTTGTTTCATCATCTGCCGGAGCTGATAGGCGTTCCTTTTAAGGTCGACCCCCTTCTCGGCCGCGGCCAGGTTCATGTCGATGCCGCGCTGGATGTAGGCGCGGTCCTCGGCGTCCAGGGCGGCGGCTTCCCGCAGGACCTGGGCCAGGGTCATGGACCTCATGCGGGCCCGGTAGCCGCCGTCCGCGGCGGGGACCCGGGCGGAACCGCCGACGATGATCCGGCCGTCCTTCTCCAGGAGAACGATGTTCGCATGCCCGCCGGCCACCACGCACCGCGACCGCGCCGCGCCGCCCTCGACCCTGGCCTCGATGTAGAGGCCCTTCTCGTCCTCCTTGCAGGCATAGGACGCGGTGCCGCCCTCGACCAGGGCCATCGCCCGGGCCAGGACGCCGGACGGGACCTCCCTGAGGACCTCCAGGCGAAGCCCGGGCCGGGCGATGACCGCGCCCAGGGCCGCCGCGACCAGGTTGCCTTTCCGGCTGCCGCTGTTGGGTATGGTGACCGCGGCGCCGTTCTTGTAGGTGCCGGGATCGACGGTGAGCGCCAGCTTCTCGACCGGAAGGCCGAGCGCGCCGGCCGCTGCGGACATGGCATAAGCGCAGGCCACGGGCTCCGTGCAGCCGACGGCCGGGAAGACCTCGTGGGCCAGGATCTCTTTAAGCAGGGTCATCTTATAATTGTACCGACTCTGCCGCTCCCCGGCAAGGACGGCGCCGCCGAGCCCCCGGCCGGGCCGGGCCCCGGCCGGAGATTGACCGGGCCGGCGGCTTTCGATTAAGATGTCCGAAACGCCATGGCCGGTCCGCCGCGCGACTTCTACGAAATTCAGCAACGGCAACGCCGCCGGAGCCTGCCCCTCTTCGCCGTGGTGCTTCTCTTCCACTTCGCATTGCTCGGGCTCATCGGCCTGGCCCTGCTGGCCACGGTCGGGCTCTTCGCCGGCCTGGGCCTTTTCAGCTCGCCTGGTTTCTGGCCCCGCTTCCTGCTCGGCGACCTGGCCGTCGCATCGGTCGTGGCCGTCCTCCATTTCCAGGACGCGCGCAAGAACGGCCCCCGCGTCATCCTGCGGCGCCTCCAGGCCGCGACGCCCGACGTCGCCGACCGCTACCACGTCCAGTTCCTCGACACCCTCGACGAGATCCGGCTGGCCGCAGGCCTGCCCCGCGTCAACGCCTACGTCCTGCCCTCGTTCGCCGTCAACTCGCTGGCCCTGATCGACGCCGACGGCACGCCGGCCGTGGCCGTCACCGAGGGCCTGCTGGCCGAGGGGACGCGCGACGAGCTCCAGGCGGCGGCCGCCCACGAGCTGGCCCACATCGCCCGGGGCGATGCCTTCTACGTGACCCTCGTCTGCTCGCTGGCCAATCTCTTCGAGACGTTCAAGGACGCCCTCGGCGCCGCGGCCGACGACGACGGGGATCAGCGGCGAGGCCGACGGGGCGCCGGCTTCCCGCCGGTCCTGTTCTACGGCGCCGTGGTCCTGTCCGCCCTGGTCATGCGCCTGCTGAGCATGCTCGTCAGCCGGGAGCGCGAGCTGCTGGCCGACGCCGCGGCCGTCGAGTTCTGCCGCTCCCCCGAGGCCCTGGCCCGCATCATCACCAAGGCCCATCTCAAGAACGCCTTCGTCGGCGATTTCGCCTCGAGCTACGCCCCTCTCTTCATCGTCCCGCCCGGCGCCCGAGACGTGCCCGACACCCTGGCCGGCCGCATCTTCAGCTCCCACCCGCCGCTCATGGCCCGCCTCGGCGCGCTGGCGGCCATGGTCCACAAGAAGCCGCAGGATCTCATCGAGTCGGTGCGTGAGGAAGAGCGGACCCGGGACCGGGCCCGCGGC
Organism: Acidobacteriota bacterium; assembly: GCA_039683095.1. Classification (NCBI taxonomy): domain Bacteria; kingdom Pseudomonadati; phylum Acidobacteriota; species Acidobacteriota bacterium. The sequence continues at coordinate 70,809 of JBDKSB010000009.1, forward strand.
GTGCTCCATTCCTACGAGGAGCTGCGCCGGCCCCAGCTCGAGCTGTTCGCCGGCCGGGGGGGGGCGCCCGGGGATGCCGCGCCGGCCGCCGCCGAGGAAGCCCGGACCTGGATGCTGGCCGGCGCCGGCGAAGGATCCTGGGAGGGGCCGTTCACCATCGCCGAGCTCCTGGGCCGGCCGCGCTTCTCGGCCATCATGAAGGTCCGGAACACGCAGGAGGGGGTCGAGGCCCTGGCCCGCGAGTTCCCGCAGGTCCGGATCGCCCTCCACGACCTGGCCCGCAAGAAGCCGCTGGCGCCCGGACGGCAGAACCTCTGTCCGCGCTGCCGAGTTCCCCTGGCCGAGGCGTTCTACGAAGGGGTCGGCGTCCGCCTCTGCCCCCGCTGCGGCGGCAAGCTGGTGGACGCGGCCTCGGTCGACCGGATCGTGGCCCGGCGCGAGGTCGATTTCTCCGAGGCGCTGCGCGAGAAGGCCAGGCGCTTCAAAGAGGCGGCCGTGCGCAATCCGCTCCGGCGCCAGAAGATCGAGTCGGACCTGGCCGCGGGCCTGCCCTGCCCGAACTGCGGCTTCAGGCTGGCCGCCCGGCCGTACAGCTACCAGGATTTCGTGCCGGTCGACAAGTGCCTGTCGTGCGGCAAGATCTGGTTCGACGCGGACGAGCTCGAGATCCTCCAGATCCTCATCGAGGACCGGGCGGCGAAGTAGGCGCCGGCCGCCGCGGCCTCAGTCGAAGACCTTTTCCAGGTCCTGATAGCGGCCGTGGATCTTGAGGACCGCCTGCTCGACGGCGGCGCCGTCGGCCTTCGGCCCGAGGCCGGCCAGGACGTCGGCCGCCTTGACCAGCTCGCCCGCGGCCTTGGCGAAGGCCTCGGCCTTGGGCTGGAGCCTGGCCGACAGCTTGGCCTGGGGGATGGCCTCGGCCTTGGCCTTGAGCTCGGGCGCGGCGGCCCGGACGGCCGCCCAGTCCTTGGCCGCGAGGTTCGTGTGGTAGACGACGTAGAGGACCTTGTGGAAGGCGTCCATCTCCTGGAGCACCGGCCGGATGATCCGGACGAGCATCTCGTACTTGGCGTGGAGCGCTTCCGCGGCCTCGAGCATGGCCTTGTCGTCGGAGCCCTTGGCCGCCGCGTCGTAGGCCTCGACGGACCTGCGGAACTCGGCCAGGCCGGCTTCGTACTTGACCTGCTTCTCGCGCAGGATGCCGGGCAGCTTGGCCGCGAAGACCTTGGCCGCCAGCTCGTCGACCTGCGGCGCCAGGCTCTTCAGCATGGCGATGTCCTTGTCGGGATAGGCGGTGTGCCAGACGGGATAGATGACTTCGTGGAAGGCGGCCAGCTCGGGCACGCTGCTCTCGGTCTCCTGGGCCCGGGCTGCGAGAGCGGCGGCGGCGAAGAGAACAAGGGCGATGGCGCATGAGCGACGGAACATCATGAGGTCCTCCTGCGATGGATGATAGCGAGCGGCCATTATATCGGAACAGTCTCAGATTTTGAACTCGCCGGTGTCGATCCAGTCCTTCTTCAGGACCGACCAGAAGTCCTCGGCCAGGCCCTTCTGGACGTAGGCGTAGGGCAGCCAGCCGTAGCCTTTCTCGCCCCAGCCCTTGCCCCAGGAGTTGCGGATGAGCAGGGCGCCGCGCCAGGCCTCGCCGCCGGCCGCGTTGGCGATGGACATCCCGTCGTCATAGCCCATGGCCACGACGGCGTGACCGCCCTCGATGCGCTCGCGGCCGAAGGGCACGGGGATGCGGCCGGTCGCGGCGGCCTGGTCGATCGAGCTGTAGACCGTGAAGCCGAACATGGCCGGGTGGCCGGCGGCGAGGTAGGTTTTAAGCTTCTCGAGCACCTCGGCCCGCGCCGCGCCGGCCGGATCGTGACGATAGTACAGCAGGGTCTTGTAGTTCTGGGCGAACGCGTAGCAGAAAGCGGGCGGCTCCTTGTCGAAGCCGTCCTCGGCGTCGGTGTACGGCCAGTAGGGCTCGGGCGGGACGCCGAAGAGCACCATGGCCCCCATGGTCGTGCGCAGGTAGGCCCCCGAATCGCCCCGGCTCTTCATTAGGTCGCGGGTGGCCTTGTAAAGGAAAAGCCGCGAAGCCTCGACATGGCGGCCGAAGGCTTTCCGCTCGTAATACTCGATGAGGCCCGCGCCGGCCTGGGCGGTGCAGGAGCCGAGCGCGCCCTGGTCCTCGACCGGCGAGGCCCACGGCCTCAGGTCGACGGCGGCCGGCAGCCGCGGCGGCCGTGGCCCGCGCGGCGCGCCGGAGGCGAGGCCGGTCGGCCCGAGGATCGCGCGGACGCCGGGCGTCTCCCCGGTGTAGTCGCGGATATCGGGCAGATCCGGGATCCAGCCCATGGCCCGCGTTTTCGTGTCATCCATCTTCCCCTCCTTAAATTGGGCTCTTACCTATCGATTACGCGATCCGCCCCCGCCGGTTCAGATCGGCGGCTTCCGGGGGCCGTCCCCCGGGGGCGGGGGGGAAATCATCCCCGGAATCATCTATAGGGGTGATTGACCCCGTCAAGGGGTGAGAAAAAAATGGGACCATGCGAAAGCGATCGCCGTCCGAACACGTGTCCGGCGGCAAAAAGCCTTAGGACAAGGGCATGAAAAAGATCCTCATCATCGATTATGACCAGAGCTCGCTGGCCGCCCTGCAGTCGGTCTTTTCGGGGCAGGGCTACCAGGTCGTCACCGCGGCCGACGGGCAGTCCGGCTGGGACAAGTACAACAAGGAGTCCCCGGACCTCGTGCTGATGGAGGCCATGCTGCCCAAGATCCACGGCTTCGAGCTCTGCCAGAGGATCACGTCCGAACGAAATTCCCAGGCCACGGTCTTCATCATGACCGGGGTCTACAAGGACCGGGTTTACAGGACCGAGGCCCTCCGGACCTACGGCGCCGCCGAGTACTTCGAGAAGCCGCTCAAGATGGCCGAGCTTGTGGCCTCGGTCGAGGCCGTCATCGGCAAGCCCGAGCCCAGGCCGGCCGAGGAGCCGCAGGCCGCGGCCGGGCCGGTCCCGCCGCGCCGGTCCGAGCCCCGCCGGCGCGAAAGATCCAGGGACGACGACGCTATCTTCGCCTTGCCGGAGGACCTCGACCGCCTGAGCCGGGAGATCCCCAAGGTCCGCAAGCCGGGCTCCGCGCCGGCGCCGGCGCATCGCGAAACTGCCGACGACGACGCGCGCCTCGACGCCCTGACCGACAACCTTCTCAAGAGCGTCCTTGTCGAGCAGACGCCTCCGGCCAAGACGGTCGTCCCCAAGCCCGCCGGCGGGAACGGCAACGGGAACGGCAAGGGGAGCGCCGATATCGACAACTTCCTGAAGTCCGCCCTGGCCGGCCTCGACCTGACCAAGGAAAAGGTCAAGGTCCCCAAGACGGCGCCACTGCCGCCGGCCCCAGTCAAGTCCGATCCCGCGCCCACGCCGCCCCCGGCTCCGGCCGTCCAGGCGAAGCCCCGGCCGATGACGCCGCCGGCTCCCCCGGTCGAGCCGAAGCCCAGGCCGACGCCCCAGCGGCCGACGCCGCCGCCTCCGGCGCCGAAGCCGGCCGCGTCCGTGTTCGCGCCGGCCAAGACCGACATGAAGAACACCCTGACCCCGGGCGATCCCGGGTCGGACGTCTCGCCCTTCTTCGTTCCCGAAAAGACGAAGCCCGAGCCCGCCGCCGAAAAGCCCAGGGCCCCGCTCCCGGAGAGGAAATCCGCGCCGGTGTCGGAGCCTGTCCGGCGGGAGGCCATCCTGCCGGAGGCCCCGCGGCGCGAGCCGGCGCGGCCCGCGCCCCTCAATCCCGAGCCCGTCAGCCCCGAGCCGCAGAAGCGGGAAGCGGAAGCGATCGCGGCGGCCGACATCTTCGGGGGAATGGCCGAAGAGACCGTGAAGAAGGGCTTCCCGAAGGCCGTGGCCGTCGCCATCGGCGTCGTGGCCGTGGCGGCCGTCGGGTTCATCCTCCTGCGGCCGAAGCACCAGGCCCCGGCCCCGGACGCGAACCAGGCCGCCCAACAGGCCGTGAATCCGCCGGGCCTCGCGGCCCAGCCGGTCGAAACGGCCCCGGCCCCCGAGGCCAAGCCCGCCCCGGTCAAGCCGAAGGCCCAGCCCAAGGCCAAGCCTGCCGCGGCCGAGCCCGCCGGCGCCGAGGCCATCCTGCCGGCCGAGACCAACCCGGCCGCCCTGCCGCCGCTCGCTGCGCCCCCCGATAAGGGAACGGCGTCCGGCCAGCCGGGCCCCGGCTCGGACCAGGCGGCGGCCGACGCCGCGGCGGCGAAGACGACGGAACCCGGCGCGCCGGCCGCGGACACGGCGGCCAACCCGGCCCAGGGAGCGCCGGCCGGCGCCGGGGCCGCGCCCGAGACGGCCGCCCCCTCCCCCGCCCCGGTCAGCGAGGGCGCACTCGTCCCGCTCGGATCGGTCACCGAGCCGCCGAAGCTCGTCAAGTCGGCCAACCCGGTCTATCCGGCCGCGGCCCAGCGCCTCGGTTTCGGCGGATCGATCACCGTCAACGCCCTGATCGATGAGAAGGGCAACGTCATCGACACGGGCATCCTCAAGGGCCTGCAGGACGACAACGGCCTCGGCAAGGCCGCCGAGACGGCCGTGAAGAAGTGGAGGTTCCAGCCGGCGCGCGTCAACGGCGTCGCCGTCAAGGTCTGGAAACCGTTCGTCATCGTGTTCAAGCCGGAAGCCAACCCGGCCAGGAGCATGGCTTAAAGGAGCCGCACATGGGTCTCAGCAAAGATCAAGAGGATCTCTACAAGAAGACGATGTCCGAGGTGAAGAACCAGCTGGACCACCTCGACGAGGAAGTCGAAAGGGAGCTCCAGAAGGTCCGCAAGCGCCTGGCCGAGCTGCAGGAGTCCAAGAAGTCCCTCAAGATGGTCTACGAGGGCACGGCCAAGCTCCTGGGCATCGAGTTCGAGGTCGAGGAAGAGACCGAGGACCAGGCCGCCTCCATCGCCAAGATGTGAGGCGGCGCCCGGTCGTCCGCGCTCCCTCCGTCCGCCGCTTCCGGATCAACCGCCAGCCGTCGATCCCCCTCTCTCCCGGCGCCTGCGCGATTGACGGCCTCCCGACGTTTTGGTAATCTCGACGGGAGATGTTCATCATTCTAGGGATCTCCTTCGGGCTCCTGGCCTCGGTGCCCCTCGGGCCGATCAATCTCTTCGTCGCCTCCCAGGCCCTCAAACGCGACATCCGTCACGGCATCATCGCCGGGCTGACCGCGGCCGTCCTCGACGGCATCTTCTGCTTCGTCGCCCTGGCCGGCCTCTTCACGATCAAGCTGAACCTGCCGCCCTACGCCATGTCCGTCTTCAAGGCCGTCGCGGCGGTCGTCCTCCTGCTGCTGGGCCTCAAGCTCATCAGGGATTCCCGGACGTTCGAGCTGCCCGAGGACCGCGACCACGTCCCGCCGCCTTCGCCCAAGGCCATCCTGGGCGTCGTCCTCCTCTACGTCAGCAATCCGAGCCTCTACGTCTACTGGATCTTCGTGGCCGGCGTCGTCACCGGGCACAACCTCCTCGGGACGAACCTCGTCCGCTACGGCACGTGGACGGCCGTCTGCTTCGCCATCGTGGTCGCGCTGACCTCGTTCGCCTGGTACTTCGGCCTGGTCCGCGTCGTCGGCTATCATCAGAGGCGCATCAACCAGCGGACGTTCCGCTGGATCCTCTACTACCTTGGCCTGGCGCTGATCGCTTTCGCCGCCTACACGGTGGTCCGCATCTTCGTCTGACCCCCATGACCAAGCGCGAGCGGGTCGAGAGGGCCTTCGCCTTCGAGCCGGTCGACAAGATCCCCTTCGTCCCGGCCGTCTACGAGCACAAGGCCCGTCTGGTCGGCCGGTCGCCCTCCGAAATCTGCCGCAGCGCCGACCTCCTCCTCGAGGCCCTGGAGAGGGAGCTCGAGGTCTACGACCCCGACGTCCTCACGGTCGGCGTCGACGTCTACAACGTCGAGGCCGAGGCCGTCGGCTGCGAGGTCCGCTATTTCGGGCCGGCGCCCGACGTCCCGGCCGTGGCCCGGCCCGTCCTCATGGGGCCGGACGGGATCGGCCGGCTGCGGCGGCCCGACCCCGGACGAGACGGCCGGATGCCCCTGTTCGTCGGCGTCGCCGCCCGGCTGGCCCGGGAGAAGGGGCGCGATCTCGTCGTCCGGGGCGCGGTGACCGGGCCCTTCTCCCTGGCCTGCGCCCTGGCCGGGACCGAGGAGCTGCTCGTCGCCACCGTCGAAGCCCCGGGCTTCGTGCGCGAGCTGCTGGCCTTCGCCTCGGCCGTCAGCGTCGATCTCGGCCGGGCCTTTCTGGAGAAGGGCGTCGAGCCGGTCCTGTTCGACTCCAAGGCTTCGCCAGCCGCGGCTTCGCCCCGCGTCTTCCGGGAGTTCGTCCGGCCTGCGTACCGCGACCTGGTCGTCCCGGCCCTGCGCGCGGCCGGGGCCCGGATGCTGCCCCTGATAATCGGCGGCGACACGACGCCCGTCCTCGAGGACCTGATCGCGACCGGCGCAGGCCAGATCCTGTGCGACGCGGGGGCCGACCTCGGCCGGTTCCTCCGGAGATGCGGAGAGGAAAGGCTGGCCCTGCGGGCCAGCGTGGACGCCCGCCTCGTTCATGCCGGCGGGCCGGACCGCGTCCGGGAGGAAGCCCGGGGACTGCTCCTGAAGCTCGGGGGCAGGCCCGGCGTGCTCTTTGGCTGCGGCGTCGTGGCCTACGACGCCGATCCGCGGAACGTCATCGCCCTCCGGGAAGCCCGCGACGAGCTGGCCCGGTCCTAGGCGCCGGCGGGGCCGAGACCGACGCCGCCCGGGCCACCCGCCCTCCCTGCCTGGCGATCAGGGCCTCGACCTTGCCGGCGTCGACGGCCGTCGTCGTCCCGACCCCGGTCGCGCAGACGGCGCCGCAGGCCGAGGCGTAGAGCAGGATGTCCTTCCACTCCGCCGCCGGAAGGTCGCGGCCCCGCGCGCCAGGGCCTTCGAGCCGACGGTGGAGCTTCAGGATGACGCCGGCCGAGAACGCGTCGCCGGCGCCGGTGGGGTCGACGATCCGGACCTTGAACGCGGGCAGGCGCAGGAGCGCGCCGCTCACGGCCGCTATCGATCCCTCCCCGCCGAGCGTCACCAGGACGTTCTTCGCGCCCAGGCGGCGGATCCGGGCCGCGGCCCGGACCGGGTCGGATCCTCCGACGAAGGCGCGGGCCTCGTCGGCGTTGCAGTGGAAGACGTCCGTCCACGGCAGGGCCGGGCGCAGGAAAGCCCAGGTCTTCCGGTACGGGCTGACGACATCGACGAAGGTCAGGGCGCCCATGCTCCTGGCCCGCCGCAGGACCCTGGGGAGGGCGGCGTCGAAGCGGCCCAGGAGCCCGACGCCGCCGGCATAATAGACGAGCGGCCGGTGGCGCTCGAGGAGCTCCAGGACCGGCCCGGCGGTCATCTCACCGTTCGCGCCAGGATCGGCATGGTAGCGGCGGTCCTCGCCGCGGGCCACCAGGATGAGGTCGAGCGAGGTCGGGGCCCGGCGGGTCAGCACGGGCTCGACGCCGAGCCCCCGGCCGCGGAGCTCGCCGGCCAGGTACTCGCCGAAGACGTCCCGCCCGGCCGGGAAGACCGCCCGGAGGCGGGACGGGGGCAGGCCCAGGCGGACGAGGTCGGCGGAGACGTTGCAGGCGTGGCCGCCGATCGACGGCCGGACCGAGCAGAAGACGAGCTCGCCAGGCCGGGCCAGCCGGTCGAGCCCGCTGCCGATCATGTCGACGAGGGCGATGCCGCTGACCAGGACCACGGGGCTTCCTTTCGGGCCTCTAGGCGAAGTGGAGCTTGAGCTGGCCGACGCGCCGGCCGATATCGACGCGGCCGCGGCACCGGGCGACGCAGGTCTCGCACGAGGCGCAGGCGTCGAGGCCCCGGCCGGCCGGCAGGCTGGCGATGGCCTCGCGGGCCTGGAAGACGTTGGGATAATGCAGGTACATGTGGGCCCGCATCAGCGCCGGGGTGTCCACGCCGGACGGGCAGGTGCCGGCGCAATCGCCGCACTGGACGCAGCGGGCCTGGGCCAGCCGGACGCCCCGGCCGGCCAGGAAGGCCTTCTCCGCGTCGGTCAGGGTCGGGTCGCGGGCCACGGAGACGTCCTCCTCGAGCTGGGCGAAGGTCGTGAAGCCGGGCACGGCGCAGGTGATGGCCTCGTTGCGGAGGGCCCACTTGAGCACGGCCGTCTGGCTGATCGATCCGCTGTAGAAGGGCTGGAGCTCGGCCGGCAGCTCCTCCCTGTACCAGGCCTGCATGCACTGGGTCTTCATGGCCACGAGGCCGATGCCCTTGGCCGAGGCTGCCTGGAGGGCCCGCGTCAGCCGGTCGTAGTCGTGCATGGCGTAGTTGTAGGCGACGAGCAGGACGTCGTAGAAGCCGAAGGCCGCCGCCTCCTCGAGACAGGCCGCCATGTTCTGATGGGTGGAGAAACCGGCGAAGCGGACCTTCTTCTGGTCCTTCAGCTCCTGGAAGGCCTCCAGGAACCCGGGCCGGCGGATATCGTCGACCAGGCTGACGTCGTGTATATAGAGGATGTCGACATAATCGGTCTTGACGCGCCGCAGGCTGCCCTCGAAGGTCTTGATGAAGGCGGCCTTGAGGTCGGCCGCCGGGAGGGACCGGCGCTGGGCGGGCGGGATGTTGGCCTTGGTGGCGATGATCGACTGGGACCGGGCGTTGAGCTCGCCCAGGACCGTGCCGACCATCTCCTCGTTCTTGCCGCGCCAGTAGCCGGCGGCCGTGTCGAAGTGGCGCAGGCCCAGTTCATAGGCGCGGCGGACGAGCTCGGGGTTGTCGGCGTTCATCACCCCCATGTTGACGACCGGGAGAACGAGGCCCGTCTTGCCGAGCGCCCGGGTGATGAGGGGCTTGTCCGCGGCGGCGGGAGCGGGATCGGCCGCCGCGGCGGCGGGCGGGCGGCCCGGCTTGCCGGCGCCTCCCAGCAGCGCCACGGCCCCCCCGGCCAAGGACCTGGAGAGGAAGTCCCTGCGGTTGAGCTTGTTCGTCATGTCCGCCTCCCTTTCGTGGGATCCCGAAGGGGGTTTTAGCGGCCCCTGCTCCGGTCCGGCCTATTGTAGCCGACCTCGCTCCGGAAGCCAACCGGGGCCGGTGAACCTTCCGCCGGGGCCGGCCGTATATGCAGGAGAGGAGGCGACCGATGATCAAATTCCTGCTCTGGCTGATGCTGTTCGTGATCTGCTGGCCGATCGCCCTGCTCGCCCTGTTCATGTATCCGATCGTCTGGCTCATGCTCATCCCCTTCCGGCTCCTGGGCATCACCGTCAACGCCGTCCTCGACCTGTTCAAGGCCGTCATCACCTTGCCGGCCCGGCTGCTGCGCGGCCCGAGCCGGGTCTGAGCCGGGCGGCGCCCGGGCCGCGGCCGTTAGCGGCGGTTGCTTTCCGGTCCGCCAAGTTCATATAATCGGCCCATGGAAGTGGGCGAGCACTTTTACGCGGACGACCCGGCCCGCGGGCCGTCCGACGCCAGGACGACGCTGGCCGGCGTCGATTACTTCTTTCTCGGCAACGGGCTCATCCAGGCGGCCGTCCAGGTCGCGCCGGCCGGCGAGGGCTCTCCAGTCGGGCTCCTGGTCATGGACCCCGAGCGCCTCGGCCCCAAGCGGGCCGCCCTGACCTTCGATCCCGAGACCGGGCTGGCCGGAACGGCCCTGTCGATCGTCGACCGGGGCCGGACGCACGCGGCCGCGGCCGGGTCCGTCCGGGCCGGCTGGCTGAGCGGCGCGGCCGATCCGCGCGTCGAGATCGCCTGGCGGTCGGGCCCCTATCGCGTCACGGAGGTCTTCTTCTGCCCCGACCCGGGCTCAGCCCGGCTGGCCCGCCGCGTCTCGGTCACGAGATCCGCGGCCGGCGCCGCGAAGGTCCGGCTCAGGACCGGGGTGAAGGGACGGACGGTCGAGACGGAGATCGTTTTCCGCGGCCGCGCCGCGGCCACGGCCCTCTTCGAGTACCGGCTGGCCGCGACGGCCGGCCAGGCCGCCGTCCGGCTTCGGACCGTCGCCGGCGCTGGCGCCGGGGACGCGGTCCCTGCCTGCTGGACGGACGCGGCGGCCTGCCGTTTCCATGACCCCCTGCTCGACCGCTTCTTCGCGGCCTCCAAGTTCCAGCTACGGGCCGCCGTCGCGGCCTCGGGCCGGCTCGACGGCAGCGTCTGGCAGTACAACCTCGAGTGGGTCCGCGACCAGTCCTTCATCGCCCTGGCCCTGGCCATGTCCGGCCAGGCCGGCGTCGCCCGGACCATCCTGGGCCGCCTCCTGCGCGAGTTCATCAGCGGCGAAGGCGCGCCCATGGATTCGAGCCGCTTCCGCCCCTGGCAGGAAAGCGAGGTCGATCAGAACGGCGTCCTCCTTTTCGCCCTCGAAGCGTACGTCAACTGGACCGGCGACCTGGGCCTGGTGAGGGAGCATTGGGACAGGATCGCCAGGGCCGCCGCCTTCCCGCTCCGGCCAGTCTTCCGCCACGCCCCGTCGGGGCTCCTGCTCAATCGCCGCGAGTTCTGGGAGCGGCACGGGGCCCACGGCATCCAGCCGGGCCTGGAACTGGCCCACCAGCTCTTCATGGTCATGGGCCTGCGCGCGGCCGGCCGCCTGGCGGCCCGGACAGGCCGGCCCGACCTGTCCCGCCGCTGGACGGAAGCGGCCATGGACCTGCGCAAGGCGATGCTCAAGGACCCGGCTTACTCGCTCGTCGAGAACGGGACTCTCATCAAGCGCCGCGGCCCGGACGGTCGGGCGCAAAGGACCATCCGGCCGGAACCCGGCGCGGGGCTGCCGCGCCAGGCCCCGCTCTTCGGGCCCGGCCGCCATAGGCTGGACCCGGACACGTCGGCCGCGCTCGCCGTCGCCTGGTCGTTCGTCGACCCCGGCAGCCGCCTGGCGCTGCGGACGCTGGGCTCCATGGAGAAGCTCTGGAACCAGCGCTGGTCCGGTGGCGGCTGCGGCCGCTATCACGTCACCTCCGAGCCCGACTCGCCGGGCCCCTGGCCGTTCGCCTCGCTCTTCGTGGCCCGGGCCGCCCTCGAGGCCGGTCAGCCGGCCAAGGCGCGCCGCGTCGTCGACTGGCTCGGCCGGGTCCCGGGGGGACGGGCCGGGTCATGGTTCGAGTTCTACGGCCAGCGTCCCGTTCCGCCCTATCCCCAGGCCGGGATCATCCCCTGGACCTGGGCCGAGATGATCATTCTCTGCGTCCACCATCTGCTCGGCGTCCGGCCGGGCGAGGACTTCGTCAGCCTGCAGCCCCGGCTCCTGCCGGGCCTGGACCGGATGGAGGCCGACCTGCCGCTTCGCGGCGGCCGGCTCGAGCTCCGCGTCCGGCGGGCCCGCCGCGGCGAAAAGGCGCGCTTCGAGTCGGGCGGCCGCAAGGCCGCCTATCACCGCTACGGCTTCGGCCTCGAACTGCCGCGGAGCTCCGAGCGCGTCGTCGTGCGCGCCATCATCCCATAAAGAGAGGACCGACATGCCCGCCCGGAAGATCCATCTCGTCGCCAACGCCCATCTCGACCCGGTCTGGCTCTGGGAATGGCAGGAGGGCGCCGGCGAAGCGCTGTCCACATTCCGCCAGGCGGCGGAGTTCTGCGAGAAGCGCCGCGGCTTCGTCTTCTGCCACAACGAGGCCGTCCTCTACGCCTGGGTCGAGGAGAACGAGCCGGCCCTGTTCCGCCGGATCCGCCGTCTGGTCCGCGAGGGGAAGTGGCACGTCATGGGCGGCTGGCACATCCAGCCCGACTGCAACATGCCGAGCGGCGAATCGTTCGTCCGCCAGGCCCTCTCGGGCCGGCGCTATTTCAAGGCCAAGCTCGGGGTCGAGCCGCGGACGGCGGTCAACCTCGACCCGTTCGGCCACACCCGGGGCTTGGTGCAGATCCTGGCCAAGAGCGGCTACGCCAGCTACCTCTGCTGCCGGCCCGGCAACCGGGAGTGTCCGCTCCCGAGCGACGAGTTCGTCTGGGTCGGCTACGACGGCTCCGAGGTCCTGGCCAACCGGGCCTCGGCCCATTACTGCTCGGTCGGCGGCCAGGAGCGGGCCCGCCTGGAAAAATGGCTGGCGGACAATCCCGGGGACGAACCCGTCATCCATCTCTGGGGCATCGGCAACCACGGCGGCGGGCCGTCCCGCAAGGACCTCGACGACCTGGCCGCGCTGGCGGCGGAGAGGCCGGACCTCGAGCTCGTCCATTCGACGCCCGACGCCTATTTCGAGGAGCTGGAAGGGCGGCGGGCGGCGCTGCCGCGCCGGGAGAAGGACCTCAATCCCTGGGCCGTCGGCTGCTACACCTCGATGGCCCGGATCAAGCAGGGCCACCGGCGCCTCGAGAACGAGCTTTTCTCGGCGGAGAAGATGATCACGACGGCCTGGCTCCAGGGGCTCATGCCCTACCCCCAGGACGACCTCGAAGCGGCCAGGCGCGACCTGGCCTTCGTCCAGTTCCACGACATCCTGCCCGGATCGGCCGTCCCGTCCGGCGAGGAAGGGGCCCTGCGGACGATCGGCCACGGCCTCGAGACGCTGGCCCGGCTCAAGGCCAGGGCCTTCTTCGCCCTGGCGGCCGGCGAGGCCGGGACGGCCAAGGACGAGATCCCGGTCTTCGCCTTCAATCCCCAGGCCTACCCCGTGCGCGCCCTGGTCGAGTGCGAGATCGAGCCCTGGGAGCCGAACTTCGGCAAGACGCCCTGGAACCCGCGGATCTACGCCCGCGGCAAGGCCCTGCCCGCCCAGGCCGAAAAGGAAGAGAGCAACCTCAGCGTGGAGTGGCGCAAGCGGGTCGTCTTCGAGGCCGAGCTCGCTCCCGGCCGGCTCAACCGGTTCTCGTGCCGCCTGGAGAAGCCCCCGGACAGGCCGGAGGCCCGGACGAAGGCGAGCAGCGGCGCCGTCAAGGTCGCGACGTCCGATCTCGAGGCCGTGATCAACGCCGGGACAGGGCTCCTCGACGCCTTCATCGCGGGCGGCCGGGACCTCCTCGAGCCCGGCGCGTTCAGGCCGCTGGTCATCCGCGACAACGCCGACCCGTGGGGCATGAAGGTCCGCGGCTTCCGGAACGTGGCCGGGGCCTTCGCCCCGGCCTCGCCGGAGGAGGCGGCCCGCTTCTCCGGCCTGCGCGAGGGCGGGCTCGAGCCCGTCCGCGTGATCGAGGACGGCGAGGTCCGGACGGTCGTAGAGGCCATCTTCGCCTACGGCTCGTCCAGGATGGCCGTGCACTACAAGATCCCCAAACGGGGCGCGGAGATCGAGATCGCGATCCGGGTCTTCTGGGCCGAGCGCGACGCCATGCTCAAGCTCGGCCTGACGCCGAGACTGCGGGCCGCACGCTTCCTGGGCCAGGTCGCCTACGGCGCCGACGAGCTGCCGTCGAACGGCGACGAGGCCGTGGCCCAGAAATGGCTGGCCCTGGTCTCGGAAGCGGACGACGCCGCGCTGAGCGTCGTCAACGACGGCACCTACGGCTCGGATTGGGACGGCCGTGAGCTGCGCCTGTCCCTGATGCGGTCGCCGGCCTACGCGGCCGACACCTGGGAGGACAAGCTGGCCGTGGCCCGGGACCGGTTCGTCCCGCGCCAGGACACGGGCGAGCGGACCTTCCGGTTCTGGCTCAACGGCGGCCCGCTCGCCGGCCGCATGGAGGCCGTGGACCGCGAGGCCCTGGCACATAACGAGGCGCCCTATGTCCTGGCCTACTGCCCTCCCGGCGGCGGAAAGACGGCGGCCGCGGGGATCGTCGTCGAGGGCGCCGCTGTCGAGGTCGCGGCTTTCAAGAAAGCCGAGGACGGCCGGGACGTCGTCATCCGGCTGTTCGAGCCGACCGGCCGGCCGCGCCGCGCCGTCGTCAAGCTGCCGGCGCTCGGCGCCCGGACGGCCGTCCGACTGGGGGCCTTCGAGATCAAGACGCTCCGCTTCAACCGGCGGACGAAGACGTTCGCCGAAACCGACCTCCTCGAGCGGGCCAGAGCGAAGGGATGACCTCGAAGGAGCGGGTCGCCGCCGTCCTCGAGGGCCGCATCCCCGACCGCGTCCCCTACGCCGAGTTCGCCGTCGACTTCGACACGGTCGAGCGCCTGCTCGGCCACGAGACCTTCCTGCGGGCCAAGGCCAAGTCCCAGATCGCCTTCTGGGAGGGCCGGCACGACGAGGTGGCTCAAAGCTGGCTCGAGGACCACATCGCCCTGCAGAGGAAGCTGCCGCTCGACATCGTCACCTTCCCCACGGCCACCTGGGAGCTGCCGCCGCCCGACGCGCCGCCGCCGCCGCGACGGATCGACGCCGCGACCTGGGAGGACCGCGAGGGCCGCGTCTACAAGCTGTCGGAGGCGACCCAGGACATCACCTGCGTCCACGATCCGGTCCGGGACGCCCGGGTCTTCACGGCGGCCGAGTTCGAACGCGAACCCGAGCCGGCCCGCCGCGACGAGAGGTCGTGGGCCATCCTCGACGCGGTCGTGCGGGAGTTCAAGGACGAGAAGTTCATCGCCGGGCCGTCGGGCGGGTCGGTCGGCATCGTCCTGCTCGGCGGGATGGAGCGCGGCCTGCTCGAGCTCGCGGCCAACCCCGAGGCCGTCCGGGCGGCCACGCGGCAGATGGTGCGGCGCGAGAACGCGGCCGACGAGGCCTTCATCCACCCGGATTCCGACGCCGTGCTCTGGGCCGAGGACCTGGGCTTCAAGACCGGGCCGCTCATCGGGCCGGCCATGTTCCGCGACTTCTTCCTCGAGGCCAACAAGGAGCGGGTCCGCCGCGTCCGGGACGGGTACGGCAAGAAGGTCCTCCAGCACTGCTGCGGCAACATCAACCTGCTCCTGGACATCTTCGTCGACATCGGCTTCGACGCCTACCAATCCATCCAGCCGACGGCCGGCATGGATCTCTGCCGGCTGAAGCGGGAGGTCGGCGCCCGGATGACCCTGTGGGGCGGCGTGGCCGTCGAGCACCTGGTCGGGGGCGCGCCGGAGGACGTCCGGGCCGACGTCCGGCGGGCCATGGACTGCGCCAAGCCCGGCGGCCGGTTCATCCTCGGCTCGAGCCACAGCGTCGCCGTCGGCACGAAGTACGACAATTTCATGGCCCTGCTGGACGCGCACGCCGAACTGTGTCAGTATTAGCGCCAAGGAGAGGACGATGGCGGAACCCGTATCTCTCGTCATGGTCGGCGTCGGCGGCATGGGCGCGGTCTATCTCCAGTCGCTGCTCGAGCGCCGGGACGAGGGCCTGTTCCGCATCGCCGGAGCCGTCGATCCTCAGCCGAACCGCTGCAAGCAGTACGTCGAGATGCGGGCCATGGGCGTGCCCTGCTTCGTCAGCCTCCAGGACTTTTACCGGAACCGCAAGGCCGACCTGGCCGTCCTCTCCTCCCCCATCCAGGTCCACATGCCCCAGGCGACGTTCGCCCTGGCCAGGGGCAGCCACGTCCTCTGCGAGAAGCCGGCGGCCGGCACGATCCAGGAGCTGCGGGCGGCGGTGGAGGTGGAGCGGGCCTCTGGTCGCTGGGTGGCCGTCGGCTACCAGTGGTCCTTCAGCCCGGCCGTGCAGGCGCTCAAGGCCGACATCAGGTCGGGGCTCCTGGGCGCGCCGCGCAAGCTCAAGTGCCTCTACCTCTGGCCCCGGGACGAGGGCTATTACGCCCGGAACGACTGGGCCGGGCGGAAGCGCGACGCGGACGGGGGCTGGGTCCTGGACAGCCCGGTCCAGAACGCCATGGCCCACGACCTCCACAACATGTTCTACATCCTCGGCCGGGAGACCGCGGCGAGCGCCCGGCCGGCATCCGTCGAGGCCGAGCTCTACCGGGCCAACGCCATCGAGAACTTCGACACCGCCGCCGCCCGCGTCCGGACGGAGGACGGCGTCGAGCTCCTGTTCTACGTCAGCCACGCCTCGGCGGAAGACCGCGGCCCCGTCGTCCGCTGCGAGTTCGAGAAGGCCGTGGTGCGCTGCGACAGCCGGACCTCCGGCCTCTGGGCCGAGTTCCCGGACGGGAGGCGCAAGGACTACGGCGTCCCGGACGACGAGCCGATGAACAAGCTCTGGCAGTCGATCAGCGGGGCCCGGGAGGGCGGGGCGCGGCCGCTCTGCGGGCTCGAGGCGGCGGCCAGCCAGACGCTGTGCATGAACGGCATCCAGGATTCGATGCCGGACATCCGCGATTTCCCGGCCGGGATGGTCCGGATGGTCGAGGGGCTGGCGGCCCCACGGACGGTCATCGAGACGCCGGGCGCGAAACGGCGGGTCGTCGAGGGCCTCGACGAGGCCTTCGCGGCCTGTTACGAAGCGGAGAAGCTCCCCTCCGAGATGGGACTGCCCTGGAGCGCCAGGGGCGAGCCGATCGACCTCACGGCCTACGCGGCCTATCCCTCGCGCTGAGGGCGGCGCGGCGGGACCGGACACCAGCATGAAGATCAAGATCGAGAAGATCGTCTACCCGGGCCGGCGGCTCGGCCTGGTCGAAGGGAAGGTCGTCTTCACGGACGGCGGCCTGCCCGGAGAGACCGTCGAGGTCGAGGTCTTCAAGGACCGCACGAGCTACGCCGAGGCCCGGACGGTCCGGATCGTCGAGCCGTCGCCGGACCGGGTCGCGCCGCGCTGCGGCCATTACCTGGCCTGCTCGCCCTATCAGGACATGGACTACGGCCTGGAGACCCGCATCAAGCGGGGGCAGGTCGCGGAAGTCCTGTCGCGCCAGCTCAAGCGCCCCTTCGACGCGCTCGAGCTGACGCCGTCGCCCGAGACCTGGGGCTACCGGAACAAGATCGGGCTCCGCGTGCTGCGGCAGGACGGGCAGGCCCGCTTCGTCTACCATGAGCCCGGCGAGCAGGCCTCGTTCGTGCCGGTCGAGCGGTGTTATCTCGTGCCGGACCGGGTCAACGACCTGCTGGCGGCCCTGCTCGGCGCCGTCAACGCCGTCCCGCTGCGGACCGTCGAGGGGGTCGAGATCCGGACCAGCCGCTGGAGCGGCGAATCGCTCGTGCTCTGCGACCTGGCGTCGGAGGCCGAGAGGGAGGCGGTGGCCGGGGCCTGGCGCGGATTCCGGAAGGAGTTCGGGCTGGCCGGCGCGGTCGCGTCGATACGAGACGGCAAGCGGGTCCGGACCGAGCGGCTCTTCGGCCGGGATTTCATCGAGGAACGGGCCGGGGGCCTCGTCTTCCGCATCGGGGCGCGGTCCTTCTTCCAGACGAACGTCCCCATCCTCGAGCGCGTGTTCGAGGACGCGGCCGCGGCGGCCGGGCTCGCGGGCGAGGAGATCGTGGCCGATCTGTACTGCGGCCTCGGGACGTTCGGCCTGTTCCTGGCCCGGCGCTGCCGGGAGGTCTTCGGGGTCGAGCCGGAGGCCGGGAACGTCGCCTTCCTGAAGAAGAACCTGGAGCTCAACGGCATCGGCAACTTCGCCGTCTGCGAGGGCACGGCCGAAGAATGGCTGCCGGAGATCCTGGAGCGGGCCCCCGCCGTCGTCATGCTCGACCCGCCCCGCCGCGGCGTCGATCCGGAGATCGTGCGGCAGCTCGTCGACGACCCCGTCGGCCGGCTCCTCTACCTCTCCTGCAATCCGACGACGCTGGCCCGCGATCTCCAGGGCCTCGGCGCGGCCTACGACATCGCCGCCGTGCGCGTTTACGACTTCTTCCCCCACACCCCCCACATCGAGACCCTGGCCGTCCTAAACCGCCGCCATCCGGATATTCAATGGGGTTAAATGGGGGCATTAAATGGGGGACACAATACCCGTTTCCTATTTTCCCGCCTGTTGAAAAAGCAAGCCGTGATGCCTATTTCCCATTTTCCCGCTTGTCGAGAAATCGGGGTCGGCGCAGAGCGGCGGGGAGCGGAGTCTCAGGAGCGACCATCAGAAGCGCGACGGAGCGACCCGTGGGAGCGCTTCTGAGAAATATCTTCAAAAAGAATAAAAACAGGCCGTGATGCGGGCCCTCGGGAGCGACCGGGCTGGATCGCGGCCGAGCGCTCGGAACAGCGAGAGGGATCCCGACGGCGCCCGGAACCGATGGGTCACGGGCCGCTAGTGTGATAAAATTGGGCGAAATGTCATCTCTCCCCCCCGCTGACATCCGCGACCTGACGCTCGAGGAGCTGCGGGCCGAGCTTGCCTCCCTGGGCGAGAAGCCGTTCCGGGCCGTCCAGATCTTCGACTGGCTTTACAAGAAGAAGGCGTCGCGGTTCGAGGATTTCACCAGCCTGGCCAAGCCGCTCCGCGACAAGCTGGCCGCCCGCTTCTCCATCGGCTCGCCCGAGTTCGCGGACGAACGCTCGTCCGCCGACGGCACGACCAGGTACCTGTTACGCCTGGCCGACGGCCAGCACATCGAGACCGTCCTCATCCCGGCCGGCCGGCGCCTGACGGTCTGCCTCTCGACCCAGGTCGGCTGCAAGTTCGCCTGCGCCTTCTGCGCCAGCGGCCGCCACGGCTTCAAGCGGAACCTGGCCCCGTCCGAGATCATCGGCCAGGTCCTCTTCCTCGAGAGCGCGCTCCGCCGCGACCTGACCAACTACGTCTTCATGGGCATGGGCGAGCCGCTCGACAACTGGGCGAACGTCGAGAAGGCCATCCGCATCATGAACGCGCCCGAAGGGCTGGAGATCGCCGCCCGCCGCATCACCGTCTCGACGGCCGGGTTCGTCGACGCCTTCAAGCGGCTCGAGGCGCTCGACCTCCAGATAAACCTGTCGATCTCGCTCCACGCCGTCACCGACCGGCTGCGGGACCGCCTGATGCCCATCAACCGCCGCTTCCCGCTCGAGCGGGTCGTCGAGGCGGCCGAGGCCTACGTCCGCCGCGGCGGCCGGATGATCACGCTCGAATACATCGTCATCCGCGGCGTCAACGACTCGCTCGACGACGCCGACGGCCTGGCCGCGATTGCCAGCCGGCTCCGGGTCAAGGTCAACCTCATCGCCTACAGCCCGGTCGAAGGCTCGGATTTCCGGACGCCGTCCGAGGCCGACGTGGCCCGCTTCAAGCGCTGGCTCGAGGAGCGCCGGGTCAATACCCTCGTCCGGCTGTCCAAGGGCGCCGACATCGCCGCCGCCTGCGGCCAGCTGGCCGGACGTTTCCTGGAGAAGGCCGGGCCGGCGTCGCGGCCGGCCGGGAGGAAGCCATGAGAAGAATTCCCCGCGCTCGTTCCCTCGCCCTGGCGCTCTTCGCCCTCGCCCTGGCCTCCCCCGGGGCCGGCGTCCCCGCGGCGGCCGGGCCGCGGCCGGCGCCGGACGCCCGGCGCTTTTTCCCCGCGGCCGACCTGATGAAGATCGGCGTCTATTATTATCCCGAGCAGTGGCCCGAATCGCAGTGGCGGCGCGACCTCCAGAGGATGGCCGGCCTCGGATTCGAGTTCACCCATTTCGGCGAGTTCGCCTGGGGCTTCATGGAGCCGTCCGACGGCCGCTTCGATTTCGCCTGGCTCGACCGGGCCCTCGACCTGGCCGCCCGGGCCGGGCTCAAGGTCATCCTGTGCACGCCGACGCCCTGCCCGCCGGCCTGGCTGGGCGAGAAGCACCCGGACATCTATCTCGTCGGCGCCGACGGCCGGCGCCTCGAGCACGGCACCCGGGCCAACGCGTCGCTAGCGGACGACGTCTTCGTCCGCTACGCCCGGCGCATCGTCGCCGAGCTCGGGCGCCGCTACGGGCGGGACCCGCGCGTCTGGGGCTGGCAGCTCGACAACGAGCCCTGGGGACCGCCTGACTACAGCCCTGCGGCCCGACGGAAGTTCCAGGCCTGGCTCGAGCGCAGGTACGGCACGATCGAAAAGATGAACACGGTCTGGGGCGGCGCCTTCTGGAGCACGAGGTACGACTCGTTCGCCCAGGTCCTCATCCCCAACGAGGGCCTCTCCGGCGAGGACGGCCTGAGCCCTCACGCCCTGCTCGACTTCCGCCGCTTCACGGCCGACACCCAGGCCGAATTCCTCAACCTGCAGGCCGACATCCTGCGCGGCCTCGTCCGCCCGGAGCAGTGGATCACGACGAATTACATGAACGTCACGGACTCGGCCGACCCCTGGCGGAGCGACCGGCTCGACTTCATCTCCTTCACGATGTACCCGGTCCGCGGCTCGCGGAACCTCGGCGAGCTCGGTTTCCGGCTGGGCGACCCGTATCGCCTGGCCGCGGCCGTGGATTATTTCCGCTCGTTCCGGGGGGCGACCGGCGTCATGGAGCTCCAGCCCGGGCAGGTCAATTGGGCGGCGGTCAACCCCCAGCCCGAGCCGGGCGCCGTGCGCATGTGGCTGTGGCACGCCTTCGCCGGCGGCCTGTCCTTCGCCTGCACCTACCGCTACCGGCAGCCCCGCTACGGCAGCGAGCTCTACCACGCCGGCATCGTCGGCCCGGACGGGGTGACGCCGTCGCGGGGCGGCCTGGAGTTCGCCCGGGTCATCGGCGAGATGAAGGAGCTGCGGAAGCTCTACGACCCGGCCGCTAAGATGCCGGACGGGCTGGCCGCGCGCCGGACGGCCATCCTCTGGAGCCAGGACGTGATGTGGGACCTCGAGATCCACAAGCAGACCGCGCTCTGGAATACCCGCGACCATTGCAGCAAATGGATGGCCGCGGTCAAGGCGGCGGGGTCGCCCCTCGACTACGTCGACGAGAGCGCCGACTTCGCGGCCTATCCCTTCCTGGTCGCCCCGGCCTATCAGCTCGTCGACGAGGCCCTGGCGGCCAGGTGGACGCGCTACGTCGAGGCCGGCGGGCACCTCGTCCTGACCTGCCGGACGGGTCAGAAGACGAAGGACGGCCAGCTGCCGGAGAAGCCCTGGGCCGGGATGATCGCGCCGCTCGTCGGGGCCGAGGTCGAGATCTTTGACTGTCTCCTCGAGGGCGGCCGGGGCGTCGTCCGCCGGGACGGGCGCGGCTACGCCTGGAACCGCTGGGCCGACGTCCTGAAGCCGGCCCCGGGCACGGAGACGCTGGCAGTCTACGCCGACCAGTTCTACGCCGGGAAGCCGGCGGCCGTGAGCCGCAGGCTCGGGCGCGGCACGGTGACCTACGTCGGGGTCGACACGCTCGACGGCGCCCTGGAGCGGGACATCATGCGCCTCGTCTATGAGAGGGCCGGGGCCGGGCCCGCGTCCTATCCGCCGGGCGTCTACATCGAATGGCGCGACGGCTTTTTCGTCGCCGTCAATTATTCGTCGCGGCCGTACGATGTCCCGGTCGGGCCCGGCGCGCGGATCGTGCTGGGGACCAATCCCCTCCGCCCCGCCGACGTCCTCGTCTGGCATTAAAATGGGGGACACAATACCTATTTCCTATTTTTCTGCCTGTAAATAGCGCGGGACATGATACCCGTTTCCAAATAATTTCCCTGACTGAGCATTCCGGCTCTCCTCGGGCGTCCTTATGAATGGAGAGTGAGAGAATGCCCAGAATCGCCAGGGTTATCGTCCCCGGGTGCCCCCAGGCCGAGGACAGCTTCGCCCGCGGGATAGGAGAACTCCACCGTCGGTACACGCTGGTCGTCAACACGCGCGAAGGCTGGCGCGGTTACCTATGGCAGGGCCGCTTCCTCTCCTACCCTCTCGGCGAGACCCACTGCTATTCCGCGGTCAGGTACGTCGAGAGAAATCCCGTCAGGGCGGGTCTGGTCGCGCGGGCCGAGATGTACGAGTGGTCGAGCGCGAGGGCTCATGTCCGGAGGGAAGCCCATCCGCTCCTGGCGCCCTTCCCGTTGCTGAAGGCTATCCCCGATTGGTCGGCTTACCTGGGTCAGAAAGAAAGCATCGGCGAGATCGACGATTTCCGCCAGCACGAGCGAACGGGCCGCCCGCTCGGCAGCGATGAATTCATCCGGCGGCTCGAGGCTTTGACCGGGCGTGTCCTGGCGCCCAGGCCCAAGGGCAGACACCGAAAAAATGGGAAATAGGTATTGTGTCCCGCTTTTTCAACAGGCGGGAAATTAGGAAATAGGTATTGTGTCCCCCATTTTAGCGGAGGTTCAGAATGAACCAGAGCAGGAAGACGATGACGCCGACGATGACCCAGCAGCCGGCGAAGCCGAGGATGTCGACCAGCTTCGGCTTCATGATCTCCCAATTCGATCCGGGCCGCAGCTTGTGCGCTTCGACCACTTCCTCGTAGTGCTCGACGGCGCGGCGCAGGGCCCGCTCCTCCTCCTCCGGCGTCCGCTGGACCGGGGTGTGGACCTTGGCGAAGAAGCGGTCGAGGTCGGCCTTGGGCGCCGGCCTGGTGAAGGCGCTGAACAGGAAGAGCAGCACGAACGGGAACAGGGCGTCGAAGGCGAACCTCGCTGCGCTCAGCTGGGCCTTGGAGGATCCGGTGAAGTCGATCCCGAGCCCGCTCAGGATCCAGATCTCCGTGTGGAAGCGGCCGAGGCCGATCCTGGGCGAGGCCGGGTCACGGGGATCGACCCGGACGACCTTCTCGTAGAAAACGCCCTCGGGCGGGTTCGTGCGGGTCTTCCGGATGATCTCGCCGACGGCCGACGCCCGGCCGGCCTCGACGTCCTCGCGCACCGCCGGCGTGGTGATGGACACGGTCCGGGCCCGCGTCTCCAGGAGGAAGCCGGGCCGCGTTCGGGCCCAGTCGAGCGACTGGAACACGTTGGGGATGACCGCGATGAGCGCGAAGCAGATGACGACCTGGGCGATGACCGCCGGCTTGGTCAGCCGGCGCCACAGGAACCCCAGCCAGATGGCCGCGCCGAAGATGGCCGGCAGCGAGATGAAGTACTTGTACATGTCGAGGAGGTTGCCGATGAACAGGGCCACGCCCACGCCGCCGACGAGGGTCACGGCGATCGCCGCGCGCCCGACGTTGAGGAGGTGGCGGTCGGACTTGGGCTTGACGAAGGGCTGGTAGAGGTTGCGGATGAACAGGGCCGAGTAGGAAACGCTCGACCCGGCCAGGCTCGACATCTTGGCCGAGAGCACGCCGGCCATCATCAGCCCGATGGCCCCGGGGAAGAGCAGGTCCAGGGTCATGTGACCCCAGATGAGGTCGGGGTCGTGGAGCTTGCCCGCGTAGAGGGCGATGGCCAGGAGGCCGGTCAGGGCCCAGAAGATCATGATGAAGCGCTTGAAGAACATGCCCCCGATCATGCCCACCCGGGCCGTCGTCTCGTTCCTGGCCGAGCCGGCGGTCTGCATGCCCGTGGCCACGGCGATGATGGAGACGAGGTTGGCCAGGACCATGGCCAGGATCGTGTACCAGGCGTACTCGCTCGTCGCCGACGAGCCGAACAGCCGGAACATGTAGTCCGGGACCGCGGCGTGGAGGCCGGCGAAGCCGCCGACGCGCTGCAGACCGATGGGGATGAGAATGAGCGAGAAGGTCGTCAGGAGGATGCCCTGGAGGACATCGGTGATGGCCGCGGCCAGGAAGCCGCCCATCATCGTGTAGACCGCGACGATGACCGTATAGACGAGGTAGATCGAAATGGAATCCGTGTAGGAGATGAAGGACTTGAGCTCGCCCTTCTTCTGCCGCTCGCCGAGCTCGGCCAGGCGCGCGGCCTCGGCCGGGTCCAGGGCCGTCTGGCCGGCCTTGGCCTGGAGGGCCCGGTATTCCCTGAACAGGTCGACGCTCTGCTTTTCCCGGGCCGTGTACGCCGCGGCCGGCTTGGGCGTCAGGGCCATCATGGTCTTGGCCGCGACCATGTAGCCGGCGCCGTTGCCGAGGAAGGCCATGAACAGGGTGAAGACGGCGAAGGCCGCGCCCAGGAAGCGGCTCTTGAAGCGCTCGGTGAAGAAATCGCCGATGGTCACCAGCCGGACGCGGCGGAAGAAGGCCGTGGTGAACCAGTAGAACGGGGTCAGGAAGAGGACGAGGTACTGGATCCACATGCCGCCGATGCCCTGGCGGTAAACCTCGCGGGAGACGACGACGGCCTGGTCGGCGTTGGTCGAGGTGCCCAGGTTGAGGAAGAACTGATAGACCTTGCCCAGGCGGCGGCCGGCGACGAAGAAGTCCTCGGTCGTCCTGGTCCGGCGGGAAGCCCGCCAGCCGAGATAGAGGACGAACAGGATGAAGGCCAGGACGATGGCGAAATCAAGTACGTTCAGACCGAGGATCGTCATCTTAAAAAGGTATCATGTCCCGCATTTCCGTCCCCTGGGAAAATAGGAAACGGGTATCGTGTCCCCCATTTTAAAAGTAGGAGGAGTACTTGAGCCAGAGGTCGTCGCCGAGCTTCCAGTAGGCCTGGACCGCCTGGCTGGCCAGGTTGTGGCAATAGCTCGTCAGGCGCTCGCGGAACCGCTTCGGGTCCTTCCGATAAAGCTCCAGGGCGTCCTTCTCGAACTGGGCCTGGTCGGCTAAGATCTTGTCCTCCATCGGCTTCCAGACCTTCTCGATGTCCCGGGACATCTCCTGGAAGCGGAAGTTGGCCAGCCGGCTGACCGTCCTGAAGGCCCACCAGGCGCAGGCCCGGCTGAAGGCCCAGCGGCCGTCGACCATGTACGAGTCCGGCATCTGGCCGATCCCGATATAGAACGGCAGGTGCGGGGTCGTGGCCGGATTGTCGTAGCCGATCCAGACGACGCCGCCGAGCGGCCCCGGCAGCCAGTCGCGCGACTGGGTGATCTGGAGATACGTCGCGGCGGGCGAGCAGATCGTCCGCTCCCGCTTCAGCCGGAACAGGGCCAGCGTGTCGCCGTTCATGAACGGCGTCGCGACCGGGCTCTTGACGGTCTCCCCTTTCCGGTTGACGGCCGTCAGGGTCCGGGTCATGTCGTATTCCGTCCCGCCGTAGGTGTCGCGGAAGATGGCCAGGACGTCGGCCAGGCCGACCTTCTTTTCTGGCTTGACCGAGAAGGGGTAGTTCTCCGATTCCGGGTTGAGCTTGAGCGACGGAGCGAGCAGGCTCAGGACCCGCCATTCGCGCCGCCGGCAGTAGAGGCTCGTCCGCGAGTCGGGATCGTAGGCATAGGTGAACTCGAACGGCTTGCCGCTCGCCTTCGACCAGTAGCCCATCTCCTCGGCCAGCGACATCACGTTGGCCGAGGCCATGAAGCGGTCGGGGTCGGAAAGGTCGATCTGCAGGATGCGGCCGGCGTTGGCCGAGACCCCGATCTCGTCGTCGGGGACGCGCTGGGCCGCCCAGACGGCGCCCTTCTTGCCCTTGCCCGGGCCATGGATCTCGAATTGCCAGACCTCTTTCGTGTCGGCGAAGGTGAAGCACTCGCCCCAGTCGTTGTAGCCCCAGGCCTTGGTCAGCTCGTCGGCGACGCGGATGGCCTCGCGGGCCGTCTTGGCCCTTTCGAGGACGAGCCGGTAGAGCTCGGGCGCGTCGATGATGCCGGTCTCGCTGATGAGCTCGCGCCGGCTGCCGATCGTCGTCTCGCCGATGGCCAGCTGGTGCTCGTTCATGATCGGGTAGGCCGCGTTGAGGTAGGCGTACGTCTCGGCGACCTGGGGGATCTCGCCCGTCTCCAGCCGGTCGGGGTCGGCCGGGCCCTTCGTCCGCTTGGGATCGTAGTAGACCTTGGCCATCTCCCCCGGCTTGTGCTTCATGTTGGGGACGATGGTCATCCAGGTCCGGTCCGTGCCCGAATCGCAGGAATGCGAGGTCATGGTCGAGCCGTCGACCGAAGCCAGCCGGCCGACCAAGATGCTGGTGCAGGAATCGAACTCGAGCGCCGCGGCCCCCTTCGTCGCCGGGGCCTGGGCCGCGGGAAGCGTCGACAGGGCCAGTACGGCCGCCGCGAGGACCGCAAGGGACAGGGATCGGGATCTCTTCATGGCGCGTCTCCTAAGGGGCGGTTATAGCATGCGCCCCCGACGCCGGTCAATCGCGCATCAAGGGGACCATCCCGAAGGCGGCCGGCGCAGGCGATTGACGCCTGCGGCACTCTCTGCTATAGCATGACACCATGTTGGACGCCGCCCCGACCGCTCCCCGCGCCCTCGGCCAGGTCCTGGCCGCCGGCTCGGCCTTCGCCTGGGCCGTCGCCGTCGTCCTGTTCCGGGTCAGCGGCCGCCGCGTCCATCCCATCGGCCTCAACCTGGCCAAGTGCATCCTGGCCCTGGCCCTCATGGTCCCGACCCTGGCCGTCCTCGGCGAGCCGCTCGCGCCGGCCGTGCCCGCCTCGACCGTGGGCCTTCTCCTCCTCAGCGGCATACTCGGGATCGCCGTCTCCGACACGCTCCTGTTCTACGCCCTCAACCGGCTCGGGGCCAGCCTGACCGCCATCGTCGACTGCTTTTACAGCCCCTTCGTCATCGGCCTGTCCTTCCTCCTGCTCGGCGAGCGGCTGACGCCGGTCCAGCTGGCCGGCGCCGGGCTCGTCGTGTCGGCCGTCCTGACCCTGTCGAAGGAAGGGAAGGTCGAGAGGATCGGGCGCAAGGACCTGGTCCTCGGCATCGTCTTCGGCATCCTGGCCATGTTCTTCGTCGCCTTCGGGATCGTCATGGTCAAGCCCGTGCTCGGCGGCGTGTCGGTGTTCTGGTCGACCTTCGTCCGGATAGTCGGCGGCGCGGCCGCCCTGGGGACGCTCGTCCCCTTCCTCAAGAACAGGCGGGCCATCCTCGCGCCGCTCGGGGAGCCGCGCAACTGGAAGGCCATCGTCCCGGCCTCCTTTTTCGGCTCCTACCTCTCGCTCATCCTCTGGATGGGCGGCATGAAGTACGCCAAGGCGTCGGTCTCGGCCATCCTCAACCAGCTCAGCACGATCTTCATCGTCGTCATCGCCGCGGTTTTTCTCAAGGAGAAGCTGACGGTCTGGAAGGTCCTGGCGGTCGTCCTGGCCTTCGTCGGAGCCTACCTGGCCTCGTGGCCCTTCTGAGCGGCGGCTATTTCGCCGAAGCGGCGGCCAGCTTGACGTCGATCCAGAAGACGTGCTCCCTCGTCTTGGGGTCGTGGGTGAGGTTCGCGCCTCCGCCCCGGGCCTGGTCGTTGCGCTCGCTGGCCAGGTTCCCGTCCAGGCCGGGGGCCCGGCCCGCCCCGCCGCCGCCCGGGCCCATGATGGCCCGCTTCATTTCGCTGGTCAGGCCCCCCCAATCGAAGCCGAGCTTGAGGGTCTGGCCGGGATCCGCGCCGAGGCCGCCGGGCTGGTTCGTCCGGCTGAGGGGGATGCGCAGCTCATAGACGATCTCTCCGGTCTGGGACCGCGCGCCGAAGGCGAGCGGATCGGTCGTCACGGCCGGGTCGGAGGGCGCCGGGACTTTCTTGTCATTGATGACGTCGGCCTCGAGCAGCGTGTATTCCTTCTTCCGCCGGACCTCCGCCTTGCGGGCCTCGGACAGGACCTCCCCCTGTTTCTCCAGATGCCCGATCAGGCCGTCGGCCGAGACGCTTTTCTTCAGGAAATGGACGCCGCGGTCCTTGCTCTTCCTGCCCTCGCCGCCGAAGAAGATCTTCAGGCCCGTGGCCTCGATCGTCGACGCCGCCTCGGGTGTCCTGAAAAGGAAGACGATGTAGAGGTTCCGGCCGTCGTTGCGGAGCGCATACTCGGCCTTTGAGCCCTTGTCGGTCAGGAACGGGGCGCCCTGCCAATCCTGGGCGAGGCCGTCGATCTTGACCGGGGCGGAGGCCCAGGCGCTGTCGATCGCCCTGGCCTCGTCTTTGGGGAACGCGGGCGCGGCCAGCGCCGCCGCCGCCAGGATCACAAGAAGGCGCGTGCTCATCCGGGTCATGCTCTACCTCCCCGGGCCGTGAGGCCCTAAGTACCTCGACCCGGCCGGGCCGCGTCTTTCGACCGGCCGCTCGGCCGCCGGGTCCGTTTCAGGCGGCGATGAGCCGGCCGATCTCCTCGACGGCCGAGGCGGCGTCGGGAGCGTAGCCGCGGGCCCTGATCTTGTCCGCGTAGTCGCGGGTGACGGGCGCCCCGCCGATGACCACCGGGATCTTGAGCCCGTCCTTCTCGACGGCCTCGACCACGCTCTTCATCTGGACCATCGTCGTGGTCAGCAGGGCCGACAGGGCGATTATCCCGGCCCCGTGCGACTTGGCCGCCTCGATATACTTCTCCGGGGCGACATCGACGCCGAGGTCGACGATCTTGTAGCCGTTGCCGCGGAGCATCATGGCCACGAGGTTCTTGCCGATGTCGTGGAGGTCGCCCTTGACCGTGCCGATGACGACGACGCCGCGGGGCTTGATCCCGGCCTTGGCCAGGTGCGGCTCGAGCTTGGCCAGCCCGGCGTTCATGGCCCGGGCGGCCACGAGGACCTCGGGGATGAAGACCTCGTTGTTCTTGAACAGGACGCCCAGGCGCTCCATGCCCGGGATCAGTCCGTCGTTGAGGATGGTCCCGGCGGGCGTGCCGCCGGCCAGGGCCCGGTCGACGAGCGACTCGACCTCGGCCTTCTTCCCGGCGACTAGGGCTTCCTGCATCTCTTTGAGCATCACGACACTCCTCGCGAAAAAATGCGCGGCCCGCGGGCCGGCCTCAACGTATGAATGGGAAACTCAGATAGGCCTGGATGACCGAATTCCGGAGCGGCTGGCCGGCCGAACGGTCCCGGCGCGCGTCCGTCAGCCCGGCCAGGTACCGGACATGAAAAACAAGGCCCGTCCCGCCCCGCGGCCTGGTGATCGTCCAGGAGGCATCGAAGGCCAATCCCAGGTCGGTCTTCCTGTAGCGCTCGGAGACGTCACGGCTGTAGCGCAGGACCTCGCCGGTCCCGGGCTCGGCCTTGAACCGCTCGCTGGCCGAGCTCAGGAAGCTCAGGCAGGGCCCGGCGCCCAGATGGGCGCGGCCCAGCCGGCACTTGACCAGCACCGGCACGTCCGCGTAGCGCAGGGCCAGCTCCGAGGCGGCCGGGTCGGCGAACGCGGCGTCGAGCGCCGGGTCGCCGGTCGGCGCGAACGGGATCGTGGCCACGCCCTTGCTGGAGAAGGGCGTCACCTCGGGGACCAGCGACAGCCGGTCGTTCAGCCGGATCGTGGCCGAAAGCCCGATGTTGAAGCCGCCGGTGTGCTCGGTCCCCGCCGGGGCGCCTTCCAGGTACGAGAAGTTCAGGCCGAATTTCAGGCTGAAATAGAGCTTCTCGGAAGCGGCCTTGTCCCCGGCGATCTGGCTGACGATGGACGACTGGGCCAGGGCCGGGAGCCGGGCCAGGCCGGCGAGGAGGGCAAGGACCGCGAGCGCCTTTTTCATAGGGCGCTAGGATATCCCAAGGCCCCCGCCTTTTCAAGCCCGCCCGGGCATCTGTCAAGCCTCCCGGAAAACTGGTAGAATGGGGCCGCAGGATGGAGCCATGCGAAAGCTCAGGGTGGGAATCGACAGCTACAGCCTGAAGCCGCTCGACCTGTCGCCTTTCGAGCTGCTTGAATGGGCGGTCCTGAACGGGGCCGACGGCGTCCAGTTCTCCGAGGTCAACATCCCGCCGGGCGCGGCCGTGGACCGGCCCTTCCTCCAGGACCTGCGCGGCTACGCCGACGAGAACAACCTCTACATCGAGTGGGGCGGCGGCGAGCATATCCCCCTCCATCTCGATTCCGGCCGGCCCAAGGACATCGCGGCCTCGAACCGCCGGGCGGCCGAGCAGGCCAGCCAGGTCGGCTCGGCGACGGTCCGGTCCTGCTCGGGCGGGCTGATGCGCTGGAAGGCGGGCGGGCCGTCGACCGACGAGCTCCTGCGCCTGACGGCCGCCTCCCTCCGCGGGCAGAAGCCGGCCTTCCGGGACGCGGGCGTCATCCTGGCCATCGAGACGCACTTCGAGTTCACCTCCTTCGAGCTGCTGCGCCTGTTCGAGATGTGCGGCGCCGCGCCGGGCGAATACCTCGGCATCTGCCTCGACACCATGAACCTCCTGACCATGCTCGAGGACCCGCTGCTGGCGACGCGCCGGCTCCTGCCCTGGATCGTGACCACCCACATCAAAGACGGCGGGCTGGCGCCGGCGCCGGACGGCTTCGTCTCGTTCACGGCCGAAGCCGGCAAGGGCGTCGTCGACCTGCCGGCCATCGTCGAGACCCTGGCCGCCGCCCATCCGCAGGTCGCGCTGACGGTCGAGGACCACGGCGGGGATTTCCTCATCCCCGTCAACGACCCGGATTTCCTGGCCCGCTTCCCGGACCTGTCGGTGCCCGAGCTTGTCCGGCTCCAGGCGCTCGCCGGCCGCACCCGGGCCCTCATGGACGCCGGCAAGCTGGCCGTCCTGCCCCGCGACCGCTGGGCCCCGGCCTGCGAGCCGAGGGTCAGGCGGGACATCCAGGCCGTCCGGCGCCTGCTCGGCGGGGGACGGGAGTAGAAGAACATGGCCGTCCACGAGAGATTCCGTCTCCGCTCGGCCGATGGCCTCCGCGACGAGGCCCGGCGCCTGGGGCTCGATATCCCCTGCCGCGACGACGCCTCCATCCTGCTCGAGAAGGCCTCGATCGCGGGCCGCGCGGTCCCCAACCGGCTGGCGGTCCTGCCCATGGAAGGGGCGGACGCCGAGCCGTCGGGGGCGCCTTCCGATTGGACGCGGCGGCGCTACCGGCGCTGGGGCGCTGGCGGAGCCGGCCTCATCTGGTGCGAGGCCACGGCCGTCCGGGCCGACGGGCGGTCCAATCCCGCCCAGCTCATGCTCAAGGAAGGCACGCTCGGCGGCTTCGCCCGGCTGGTCGAGGAGACGCGGGCCGCCGCCCGAAAGGCGCACGGGCCGGGCCACGCGCCGCTCCTCGTCCTCCAGCTCACCCATTCGGGACGCTTCTCCAAGCCGGAGGGAACGCCCCGGCCGCTCATCGTCCAGCACAATCCCCACCTCGACCCGATGCACGAGCTGCCGCCCGACGCGGAGCTCGTCTCCGACGACGAGCTGGCCGAGATCCGGGACGACTTCGTGGAAGCGGCCGACCTGGCGGCTTCCGCCGGCTTCGACGCCGTCGACATCAAGGCCTGCCACGGCTACCTCATCTCGGAAACGCTGGCCGCCCACAGCCGGGAGGACAGCCGTTACGGCGGGCCGTTCGAGAACCGCAGCCGCCTCCTCCTCGAGATCGTCCGGCACATCCGCGAGGAAGCGCCGGGGATCCTCGTCACCAGCCGGTTGTCGGCCTGTGACGCAGTCCCTTTCCCCTACGGCTTCGGCATGGACCCGGACGAGCCCGAGCGCATCGATCTCGCCGAGCCCAAGGCGCTGGCGGGTCTCCTCGGCCGGGCCGGGGTCCGGTTCCTGGCGCTGTCGCTGGGTATCCCGGCCTGGAAGCCCCATATCGGCCGGCCGTTCGACAAGCCCGTGCCCGGCGGAGAGGTACCGCCCGAACATCCGCTCGAGGGGGTGGCGCGCCATCTGGCCGCGGCCACGGAGATCCAGCTCTCGGTGCCCGGCCTGGCCGTCGTCGGCGCGGGATACACCTGGCTTCGCGCCTTCGGCCCCAGGGTCGGCGCGGCCATGGTCGCGGCCGGCCGGAGCGCGGTCTTCGGGCTCGGCCGCGGCGCGCTGGCCTATCCCGACTTCGCCGCCGACCTCATGGACGACGGCCGCCTGGCGCCGGGCAAGGTCTGCACGACCTGCTCGCTCTGCTCCTATCTCCTGCGCCGCCAGAAGCGGGTCGGCTGCGTCGTCCGCGACCCGGCCTTCAAGAGCGCCGTTCTCAAAGGGAGGGATGTATGAACAAGGCAGAATGGAGATGGCTGGCCGGGACGGTGGCCGCGTTCCTGATCATCCTGGCCGCCATCATCGCCTATTCGCTCGTCGTCCGTCCCTGGTTCCCGTTCTGGGGAGCGGCCGAGCGGGACCGGACCCGGCCGCTCGTCGGCGACGACGCCTGGATCGGCGGCGTCGTCACGGGGACGCGGGCCGTCACCATCGCCGCGCCGCCCGACAAGGTCTGGCCCTGGATCGTCCAGATCGGCCAGGACCGGGCCGGGTTCTACAGCTACACCTGGCTCGAGAACATGTTCCTCTCCGATATCCACAACACCTTCGCCATCAGGCCGGAGTGGCAGGGCCTGAAGGTCAAGGACATGGTCCGGTCCGTCAAGCCCGGCTACCTTTTCGGCCTCGTCAAAAGCAAGGACGGCGTCATCGGCTGGAAGGTCTCGTTCGTCGCGCCGGGCCGATCGCTGACCCTCAGGAACTGGGGCACTTTCGCCCTCGAGCCCTACGGCGACGGAGGGACCCGCTTCCTGAGCCGGAGCCGGAGCGAGCCGCTGCCCGGCGTCATCGGCAAGCTGGCCCAGTTCTGGATCCTCGATCCGGCCCACTTCATCATGGAAAAGAAGATGATGACCGAGATCGGGAGGCTGGCCGAGGGCCGGCCCGGGCCGCCCGGCTGGCTGCAGGCCCTGGCGGCCGCGGGCTTCGCCCTGGCCGCGCTCGGCTCGGCCCTCCTGATCGCGACGCGGAAGCGGCGGCGCCTCTGGCTCCTGCTCCCGGCCGTCTACGCCGTCCTGATCATGGCCCAGACCTCCGACGCGAGGGCGGCCCTGGCCGGGTTCACGGCCCTGGCCCTGACGGTCGTCGGCTTCCTCTACTTCCCGAGGCGCTGGTGGGCTTATCTCGGCTTCATCCTCATCGCCGTCGCCGCCGTGCTTTTTCTGGCCGGGGACGCCTGGATCGTCTTCGGCCTCGTCTTCCTCGCGGCCTTCGCCGCCCTGGCCGGCGCGGCCCTGAAGGGGCTCCGGGCCAGATGAGGACGGGCCGCGCCCGGGTCGGCGGGCTGAGCCTGCCCGTTCATTCCCTGAACACCCTCGTCATCGGCAGCGGCGCGGCCGGGCTCAACGCCGCGGTCCGGCTCCACGAGCTGGGCCAGACCGACGTCGCGATCATCACGGAGCGGCTCGGGGCCGGGGCCTCGGCCGAGTCCGGCTCCGACAAGCAGACCTACTACAAGCTCTCCCTGGCCGGCGACGTCCCCGACTCGGCCTTCGACATGGCCCGCGACCTGGCCGCCGGCGGCTCGATGCACGGCGACATCGCCCTGGCCGAGGCCCAGGGCTCGCTCGAGGCCTTCTTCCACCTGGTCGGGCTGGGCGTCCCCTTCCCCCACGACCGCTTCGGCGGATACGTCGGCTACAAGACCGACCACGATCCGCGCCAGCGGGCGACCTCGGCCGGGCCGCTGACGTCGCGTCTCATGGTCGAGGCCCTGTGCGCCGAGGTCCGGCGCCGCGGCATCCCGGTCTTCGACGGCCACGCGGCCATCGCCATCCTGACCGCCGGCCGCGGGGCGGCCAGGAGGGCGATCGGCGCCGTCGCCCTCGACAAGAGGAAGACGGGCGGGCCCGGCCGCGGCTTCGTGCTCTTCAACGCGGTGAACGTCGTCGCGGCGACGGGCGGGCCCGGCGGGATGTACGAGCATTCCGTCTATCCCGAGAGCCAGGCCGGATCGCACGGCCTCGTCTTCGAGACCGGCGCGGCGGCCCAGAACCTGACCGAATCCCAGTTCGGGCTGGCCTCGGTCAAGTTCCGCTGGAACGTCTCCGGGACGTACCAGCAGGCCATCCCCCGCTACATCTCGACGGACGGGCGCGGCGGCGACGAACGGGAGTTCCTCGCCGGCTACTTCCCCGACATGGGAGCCCTGGCCGCGGCCGTCTTCCTAAAGGGCTACCAGTGGCCGTTCGACGCCGGCAAGGCCTCCGGGTCCGGCTCGTCGCTCATCGACGTCCTCGTCTACGAAGAGACCGTGGTCAAGGGCCGCCGCGTCTTCCTCGATTTCCGAAGCGACCCGCGCGGCGGCGGCCGGCTCGCGCCCTTCGATCCGGCCATTCTGGAGGGCGAGGCCCGCGACTACCTGGAGCGCTCCGGCGCCCTGGTGCCGACCCCCATCGCCCGGCTCCGGAAGATGAATCCGCCGGCCGTCGCGCTCTACGGATCGCACGGCATCGACCTGGGCCGCGAGCCGCTCGAGATCGCCGTCTGCGCCCAGCACAACAACGGCGGGTTCCGGGGCTCGATCTGGTGGGAATCGAACGTGAAGGGCCTCTTTCCCGTCGGCGAGCTCTGCGGCACTCATGGCGTCACCAGGCCCGGCGGCTCGGCCCTCAACGCCGGGCAGGTCGGGAGCGGCCGGGCCGCCCTGCTGATCGCCCGGCGCCGGGCCGGCGCGCCGCCCGCCGCCGGCGTCTTCGCCCGGGCCGCGGGGCCGGCCGTCCGTCGGGCCTGGGCCCGGGCCGGCGCGCTGCTCGCCGGACCGGCCGGCGAAGGACTGACGACCGGGGCCTGCCTGGCCGAGGTGAGAAGCCGCATGTCCGGCTGCGGCGCCATCCTCCGGGACCCGGACAAGGTCCATGTCGAGAAGGACCGGGCCCGGGCGCTCTGGCTCCGGGCCAGGCGGGAGATGCGGCTGGACTCGGACCGGGACCTGGCCCGCGGCTTCGAGGTTTTGGGCCTGGCCCTGACCCATGCCGTCTACCTCGAGGCCATCGACGAATACCTGGCCCGCGGCGGGAAGAGCCGGGGCTCCTATCTCGTTCCCGACGCCGCCGGCCGGCCGCCGCACCCGCGCCTCGGCCGGAACTGGGCCTTTTCTTTGACCGGACCGGACGATTTCGTCTCCGGCCGCATCCTGGAGGTCCGGCTGGACGGCCGGGGCCGCGTCCTGAAGCGCTGGGTCCCGGTCCGCCCCGTGCCCCGGCCGGACGGCTGGTTCGAGTCCGTCTGGGCCGATTTTCGCGGCGGCCGGATCGTCGTCGAGGAGGAATGAACGTGCCCAAGTCTCAGCGTTCCGCCGCGCCCGCGGCGGTGGTCACCGGCGCCGGCCGCGGCATCGGCCGGGGCATCGTCCTGGCCCTCGTCAGCGAGGGCTTCGACGTCGTCGGCATCGATGCCGTCTTCGAGCCCCGTAATAAAAAGGCCGGCCTCTTCGAGGTCAAGGCCCGGGCCGGGGAGCTCGGCGGCCGGTTCCTGCCCGTGGCCGGCGACATCTCCCGGATCGACGACCACGACCGCATGCTCGACGCAGCCTGGGGGGTCTGCGGCCGGGTCGACCTCCTGGTCAACAACGCCGGCGTCTCCCCGCTCCAGCGCCTGGACGTCCTCGAGACCTCCCCGGAAAGCTACGACCGGCTCTGGGCCGTCAACGCCCGGGGGCCGTTCTTCCTGACCCAGAACGCGGCCCGGCGCATGGCCGCCCAGAAGGCGCGCCGCGGCGGGCCGGGACCGGCCATCGTCTTCATCACCTCGGTTTCGGCCACGGTCTCGTCGGTGTCGCGGGCCGAATACTGCGTCTCCAAGGCCGCCCTGAGCATGACCGCGACCGTCTTCGCCGACGCCCTCTCGGCCAGGGGCATCGCCGTCTACGAGATCCGGCCGGGCATCATCGCCACGGACATGACCGCCGGGGTCAAGGACAAGTACGACCGGCTTATCGCCGGCGGCCTCGTCCCCCAGGGACGATGGGGCTCCCCCGAGGACGTCGGCCGGGCCGTGGCCGCCCTGGCCCGCGGCGACCTCGGGTACTCGACCGGCGCCGTGATCGAGGTCAGCGGCGGCATGAACATCCGCAGGTTCTGAGCCGGGGCCGGGCCGTTTGGCGGCGCCGGGCCCGTATGATATCCTAGGCGGGATCGGAGGACACCATGAGCGCACAAAAGAGCCAGGGCCGCATCTTCTGGGGCTTCCTGCTCGTCATCCTGGGCTTCCTCTTCCTCTTCGACCAGATGGGCAAGATCGATTTCGGCGACCTCGTCGGCCGCTACTGGCCGGTCGTCTTCATCCTCATCGGCATCTCCATCCTCCTCAGCAACAACTTCAAGAACGTCGGCTCCGGGATCTTCTTCATCCTCTTCGGGGCGTTCTTCCTGCTCCTGCGCCTGAGGATCTTCGAGCGGGCGGTCTGGCACTATCTCTGGCCCCTGGCCATCATCAGCGTGGGCGTCTGGGTCCTCCTCCGCCCCGCCTGGCACCCGGATCGGCGGTCGTTCTCCGAGACGAGCGCCGACTCGCTGGACATCAACCAGATCTTCTCCGGCTCGACCCGCAAGGTCGAGTCCCAGGCGTTCAGCGGCGGCAAGGCCGACGTCGTCTTCGGCGCGGCCGAGATCGACCTGCGGGGAGCCCGGCTCGCCGGCGGCCAGGCCACGCTGGCGCTGTCCGTCGTATTCGGCGGCATCGAGGTCTATGTCCCCCGCGACTGGCAGATCGTCCTCGAAGGCTCGCCCGTCCTCGGCTCGATCGAGACCCACCGGGCGGCGGGCCCCGACGTTCCCAGGACGGCGACCCTGACGATCCGCGGATCGGCCGTGTTCGGCTCGATCGAGGTCAAGGACTAGGCCGGGCCATGCGGAAGGGCATCCTCTGGGCCGCGGCTGTCATCATCACCCTGGCGTCGGCCGTCTATCAGCGGACGACCGGACCAACCCGTCCGCTCCGCGTCGGCGCCGGCTTCGGCGGGGCGGCGGAAAGCTTCCGGCTGCCGCGCAGCGCCGAGACCGTCCGCGACGCCGAGGTAGCCATCCCGGCCCCCGCCACGGCCGAGGGCTGGCTCGATTGGAAACGGTTCAAGACGCCCGACGGGTGGAGCCGCATCCCGCTCGTCCGCGAAGGCGGCCGGCTCGTCGGCCGCCTGCCCCGCCAGCCGGCGGCCGCCAAGATCGTTTACCGGCTCACCCTGCGCCGGTCGCCGGAGGCCGCGGAGGAGACGCTCCCGGACACGGTCCTCCTCCGCTTCAAGGACCCGGTGCCGACATGGATACTCGTCCTTCACGCCGTGGTGATGTTCGCGGGCATGCTCTGCTCGACGGCGGCCGGCCTGGCCGCCCTCGACAGGAACCGGAACCCCCGCCGCCTCGTCCTGTTGACCGTCGCCCTGTTCTTCGCCGGCGGCTTCGTACTCGGACCGCTCGTCCAGAAGTTCGCCTTCGGCGTCGCCTGGGCCGGCTTCCCGGGGGGATCGGACCTGACCGACAACAAGACCCTGGCCGCCTTCCTGTTCTGGGCGGCGGCCCTGATCGCCGGCCGAAAGGGCCGGCCGGCCCGGCCGTTCGTCCTCGCGGCCTCCCTCGTGACGCTGCTGGTCTTCC
This sequence comes from Acidobacteriota bacterium, assembly GCA_039683095.1. Taxonomy (NCBI): domain Bacteria; kingdom Pseudomonadati; phylum Acidobacteriota; species Acidobacteriota bacterium. The sequence continues at coordinate 107,691 of JBDKSB010000009.1, forward strand.
TCATCCCCCACAGCCTCCTCGGCTCCGAGTACGATTACGGCGCCGCGAGGCCGGGAGAGGCCCCTATTTCCCGGCCATCCTGACGGAGATGCCGGGGGCCGGGACGCCCTCGACCTCGATCGCCGGGTTGTCCTCCGGCTCGACATCGAGCGTGAACCGGACCGTGACGGTGAAGACGATGGGCGTGGCCTTGCCGCCGATCACGGTCGGCTCGTAGACCCACTGCTTGACGGCGTCGATGGCCGCCTGGTCGAGAAGCGGGATGGAGCGCAGGACCATGGCGTCGACGACCCGGCCTGTTTCATCGGCCCGAACCCCGAGGATGACCACGCCGGCCACGCCGGCCTGGCGGGCGGCCTCGGGGTAAACGGCCGCGACCTCCTTGATCAGCCGGGGCGGGTTGATGTCGCCCTCGGCTTTGACCGCGCCCTGGGCGAACTTCTCGAAAGCCCTGTCCCTGTCGCTTTCCCTGAGGGCAAAGCGGACGGTCGCCGTGAAGATGACCTTGCGGGGCTTGCCGTCGACGAGCAGCGGTTCGTATATCCACTGCCTTACGGCCGCTATGGCGGCCTGGTCGAGGACGGGGACGGAACGGAGGATGCGGACGTCGACGACGTTCCCCCGCTCGTCGGCCTTGATTTCGAGGATGACCACCCCCTCGACGCCGGTCTTGCGGGCCTCCTCCGGGTAGACGGGATTGACCTGCTTGATGAGCTTGGGCGGCTGGACATCGCCGACGGCCCGGACGGCGTCGCCGTCGAACTCCTTGGAGGCCTGGTAGCCGATGGCCCCGGCGGTTGCGCCCGCCGCGCCCCCCTCGACCCCGCCCCGAACTCCGCCTTTGACCCCGCCTTCCACGCCTCCCTGGACGCCCCCGGCGACGCCGCCGAGAACGCCTCCGACAACGCCGCCGACGGCCCCGCTGACCTCCGGCTTCTTCTTGTCGTCCAGCCGGAAGCGCATGGTCACGTTGAAGGTCACCGGCTGGGGCTTGCCGTCGATGACCATCGGCTCGTAGATCCATTGCCTGAGGGCGTCGACGGCCGCCTGGTCGAGAAGCGGGATCGACCGCAGAACCTTGACCGCGGAGACGCGGCCGTAGGTGTCGGCCGTAGCCTCCATGATGACGGTGCCCTCCACCCCGGCCTTCCTGGCGACCTCGGGATAGACCGGCCTGACTTCTTGGACGAGCCTGGGCGGCTTGACGTTGGACCCCGCCTGGCTTTGGAGCACGCCGCCGACCGCACCGCCCGCCGCGGCGGCTCCGCCGGCCCCCTTCTTGTCCTGATCGAGGTCGAACCTGACCGTGACGGTGAAGCTGACCGGCTCGGGCTTGCCGTTGACGACGGCGGGCTCATAGACCCATTGCCGGACGGCGTCGATCGCCGCCTGGTCGAGAAGCGGGATCGAGCGGAGGACCTTAACAGCGGCCACCCGGCCTTGGGTGTCCGCCGTGGCCTCCAGGATGACGACGCCCTCCACCTGTGCCTGGCGGGCGATCTCGGGGTAGACCGGACGGACGGACTTGATCAGCTTGGGCGGCTTGACCTTCTCGCCGGTCTTCAGCACGGCGGAGGCCACGCCGCCCGTCGGCGGACCGTCGCCGACCCAGACGCCGGTCCAGCGGGCCACCCGCAGCGTTATGAAATAGGGCTTGAGCTTGCTGTCCTCGAAGCCGAAGACGGCTGCGGCCTTGTCCGGCAGCGAGAACTCCGTGTCCAGCAGGTTCGTCTTCAGCTCGTCGCCGCCCTGCTCGTAGACCTCGATGTGGAAATGGTTGCGCTCAGGCAGCCGGCCCGGGGTGACCACGACCAGGTAGGCCCGCCCGTTGATGCGGAACATGTGGAAGGCCTGGCCGGGCTTCCCTTTCTGCCAGAGCAGGCTGGCCTCGGTCACGAGCCCGAGGTCCTTGAGACTGAAGACCTTCCTGATCTCGTCGTCGGCGGCCAGGTCGGCCTCGTCCTCGAAATTGGCGAACGTCAGGAACTTGAGGTACGACGAGGTCACCGGCCGGCTGGCGGAGGAGGGAACGACCCGGCTGCCCTCGAGGATCCTCATCTGCAGCTCGAAAGACTCGGCCTCGGTCCTGCCGGGCCGGGCCTGGTCCTCGGAGGCCGCCGAGGCGGCCGGGGGAACGATCATCGCCCAGGCGCCGATGGCCGCCACCAGGATCAGGAGGGAAAGCCTTTTGGTCATTTTCATTTCGCTTCTCCTTTCAGGGAGTTCTCGAGGCCCAGACGAAGACGGTGTCCGAGCCCTGAGGCTGATAGACGAAGGTCCGGGCGGGCGCCCCGCCCACGTTGACGTAGTCGATCCGGAACCGGCCGGCCGTCGCGGCGGCCTCGGCGGCGAGATCCGGCCGATCCGCCTGCCGCAGGAGCCAGAACCCGGCCAGGGCCACCACGGCCGCGGTCGCGACGGCCAAGGCCCGTCCCCAAGCCATCTCGCCGCCGCGGGGCTTTGAGGCGGGCGCGGGGACGGCCGCGGCGGCCTGTCGCGAGATACGCTGCCAGAGGCCGGCCTGGTCCCCGACCTGGCCGGGGCCGACGAGCAGCCGCCTCGCCTCCTCGCGGCCGAGGAGCCGGGCCTGGCAGCGCGGGCAGCGGTCCATGTGGGCGCGGATGAGCCCGTCCCTGAGCGGCCTCAGCGGCAGGGCGGCGTAGAGCCGGTCAACAATTTTGCAGAAGTCCATGGTCGTTCTCCAGGAGGGCCTTGACCTTGCGCCGGGCGTTGAAGAGATAGACCCGGGCCGTCGAGGCCGAGCAGCCCAGGACCTCGGCGATGTCCGCGGCCGCGCAGCCTTCGTTGGCCCAGAGAGCGAGCGCCGCCCGCTCGCGGGCCGAGAGGGCGTCCAGCAGCTTCGACGGCAGGGGCGCGGGGTCGGCCGGACCCGGATCCGCCGGCCGGCCGGCGACGGACGGCTCGAAGCGGGCCCGGGCCGAGAATTCCGAGAAGCGGCGCTTCTTCCTGAGCATGTCGAGCGATCTCCTGTAGGCTATGGTCAGGAGCCAGGTTTTGAAGCTCCTCGCCCGGTCATAGCGGTCGAGGCGGCGGAAAACCTGGAAGAAGGTCTCCTGGCAGACATCCTCGGCGTCCTGGCGGTTGCCGAGGACGTTGAGGGCCACGGACAGGACCAGCGTCCCGTACGTCTCGACCAGGAGCCGGCCGGACGAGGCATCCCCCCGCAGGCAGCCGTCGATCATCTCGCGCTCTTCCATACAGGGGGTCGTCCCTTCTTCCATCGAGAATACGCCGGCGCGCCCGGCGCCGTTTAGGGCGCGCCCGGCCGCGTTCCAATTTCTACACCCGTCTTCCCCGCCTGTCATCATAAAATGCGGGCGCTTCCATTTTCTACATTCTCCTTATTATGGATTTTGACAAGGGCTCCGGTGTCTGCTAAATATGGGCGCAAATGAGCCCATCCGACCCGGCCAGGCCCATCCGGTCTTCGGTGCCCCCCCGAAAAGCCGCCGCCCGGCGCGCCCCCCGGTCCGCCCCGGACGGCGAGGACCGCTACAAGGCCCTGGTCGAGCAATTGCCCGTCGGGGTTTACCGCACGACGCCCGAAGGGCTCATCGTCGAGGCCAACAGGGCCCTGGCCCGCATCCTGGGCTTCCGCCGGCCCCGCGACCTCTTCGCCTGCAACGTCAGGGACTTCTACGTCCGGGGCGAGGTCCGGGCCCGTTATCTGGCCCGGCTCTCGTCCAAGCCCACGTTCTTCCAGGAGTTCGAGCTCCGCAAGGCCGACGGACGGCGGTTCTGGGCCAGCGACTATTGCCGGGCCGTCAAGGGCCGGGACGGCCGCATCGTCCACTACGACGGCATCCTGGTCGACATCACCGACCGGAAGACGGCGGAGAGGAAGCTCGAGCGGGCCAACCGCAAGCTCCGGCTGACCAACGAGAAGCTCGAAAGCCAATCCCTGTCCGATCATCTGACCGGCCTCAACAACCGCCGGGGATTCTTCACCTTCGGCCTCCAGCAGATGAAGATCGCCAAGCGGCTCAAGAAGGACAACTTCCTCGTCTTCCTGGACATCGACTATCTCAAGGAGGTCAACGACAACCACGGCCACGCCGTCGGGGACCTTCTCCTGCAGGGCGTCGCCGCGATCCTCAGGACGACCCTCCGCGAATCCGACGTCATCGGCCGCATCGGCGGGGACGAGTTCGCCGTCCTGGCCATGCGCTCGAAGGGCCTGGCCGAGCGGGCCCTCCTGGCCCGGATCGAGGAAGGCGTCCAGGCCTACCGGATCAGGGGCTATCCCCGGCTGCGGCTGTCGGTCAGCATGGGACTCGTCCGCATCGATCCCCAGAAATACCAGCAGCTCGACGATTTCCTGGCCCACGCCGATTTCCTGATGTACCAGGAAAAGCGCAAAAAAGAGCGACAAGGAACAACGCCATGATCAAGCTCCGCTTTCTCACGGTCCCCGTCATCATCCTGGCCCTTATGAGCGCCGGCGCCGCGGGCGCCGTCCAGGACCGGCCGGCCGCGAAGCCGGCCGCCGGCGCGGCCCCTGCCTCCGGCCCCGCGACGCCCCCGCGCCCGATCGCCCTCCAGGACATACTGGACTGGAGATCGATCGGCGCGGCCGAGCTCTCGCCCGACGGCGGCTGGTTCATGTACCGGCTGAGCCCGCTCGAAGGCGAAAGCGAGGTCGTCGTCCGCCAGGTGGCCGGGACCAGGGAATACCGCTTCCCGATCGGCCAGGCGCCCCGCTACGCGGCCGGCGTCCGGCCTGGCTTTTCGGCCGACTCCGGGTGGGCGCTCTTCCTGTCCTATCCCGGCTCCAAGGAGACGAAGGCCCTGCGTAAGGATAAAGGACGGGTCCAGACGACGGCCGTCCTGGTCAACCTGGCCACGGGCGAGAAGTCGGAGTTCGAGAAGGTCCGGGGCGCCGCGTTTTCCGGCGACGATCCCGGCTTCGCCGCCTTCCACCGCTACGCCCCCGAGAGCCAGGACAAGGAGAAGGACAAGTGGACCGGCTCCGACCTCGTCCTGCGCGAGCTCGCGACCGGCCGGGAGATCAACATCGGCAACGTCGCCGAGTATGCTTTCGACAAGCCCGGCGCGCGGCTGGCCCTCCTCATCGACGCCCAAGGCCAGGCCGCGAACGGCGTCCAGATGCGCGACATGGCCTCCGGAACGGTCGTCTCCCTCGACAACGACAAGGCCTCCTACAAGTCCCTGGCCTGGTCCGAGAAGGGCGAGGCCCTGGCCCTGCTCAAGGGCAAAGAGGACAAGTCCTACGAGGACAAGCTCTGGAGCGTCATCGGCTTCAGCGGGTTCCAGGCCGGCCGGGCGCCGCGGAAGGTCGTCTACGATCCGGCCGCCGACAAGTCCTTCCCCGCCGGGATGACGGTCAGCCCGGACCGGGCCCCGGAGTGGACCGAGGGCTTCGACGCCATCCTGTTCGGCATCCACGAGGCCAGGAAGAAGACGGACGCCGACAAGAAGGACGCCGGCGAGTCCAAGCCCGGCGACGCGCCTCCGGCCCCGAAAGACGAGGGACCAGCCGACGAGGACATCCCCGATCTCGTCATCTGGCACGGCCGGGACAAGCGCCTCCAGTCGGCTCAGCAGGTCCAGGAGTCGCGGGACAAGAGCTTCAGCTATCTCGCGGAGTACCGGGTCGCCGAAAAGAAATTCCTCCGGCTGGCCGACGACGATGTCCGCGACGTCGAGCCCGCGCCCAAGGGGCGGTTCGCGGTCGGCCAGGACGCCCGGGCCTACGAGCTCGACTCGAACCTCGACGGCCGCGGCTTCCAGGACATCTACGTCATCGACCTGGCGACCGGGAAGCGGACCAGGGCCCTGGGGAAGAACGAGCACTATTTCGGACCGCTCTTCGACGGGACCCGTTTTCTCTATTACGACGACGGGCACTTCTTCGCCTACGACATGGCCGCGGGGAAGTCCGTCAACATGACCAGGGACGTGCCCGCCTCGTTCGTCGACGAGGACGACGACCACAACGTCGTCAAGCCGCCCGACTACCCGGTCGGCGCCACAAAGGACGGCCTGGACGTCCTGCTCTCGGACGGCTGGGACGTCTGGTCCGTGCCCCTGAGCGCCGCCGGGAAGGCCGTCAACCTGACCGGCAACGGCTTCCGCGACAAGATCCGCTACCGCCGGCTGCGCCTCGACCCCGAGGAGAAGGCCGTCGATCTCGGCCAACCCCAGTATTTCAGCGCCTACGGCGAGTGGACGAAGAAGGCGGGCATCGCCCGGCTCGAAAAGGGCAAGGCGCCGGTCATGCTCCTCTGGGACGACGCCGGCTTCGGCACGCTCCTCAAGGCCCGCAAGGCCGAGACCTATGTCTATACGAGGGACACCTTCAAGGACTTCCCGGATTACTTCGCGGCCGACGCGCTCCTCAGGAACGGCAAGCGGCTGACCGAGGCCAATCCCCGGCAGAAAGACTTCCTCTGGTCGAGCGGCGTCATGCTCCTCGACTACAAGACGGACCCCAAGAGCGGCATGGACAAGCCGCTCCAGGCGGCCCTCTTCCTGCCCGCCAACTACGAGAAGGGCAAGCGCTACCCGACGATCGTCTACTACTATGAGAAGATGTCGCAGCAGCTCAACCGCTATGCCCAGCCCTCGGCCAACGGCTTCAACAAATCCGTCTACACCAGCAACGGCTACGCCGTGCTCATGCCCGACATCACCTACAAGATCAACGACCCCGGCATGTCGGCGGTCTGGTGCGTCCTGCCGGCCATCGACGCGGCCGTCGCCGCCGGCGTAGTCGACCGGGCCAGGGTCGGGCTCCATGGCCATTCCTGGGGCGGCTACCAGACAGCCTTCCTCGTCACCCAGGCCGACTTCGCCGCCGCCGTGGCCGGCGCGCCGCTGACCAACATGATCAGCATGTACAGCTCGATCTACTTCAACAGCGGCATGGCCAACCAGCCGATCTTCGAATCGAGCCAGGGCCGGTTCAAGGGCGGCTACTGGGACAACCTCGAGGCCTACCAGCGGAACTCGCCGGTCTATTACGCCGCGAACGTCAAGACGCCACTCGTCATCCTCCACAACGACAAGGACGGCGCTGTCGTCTGGAACCAGGGCATCGAGTACTACAACACGCTCCGCCGGCTGAAGAAGACCGTCCTCATGCTCCAGTACGTCGGCGAGAACCACGGCCTGCAGAAGCCGGCCAACCAGAAGGATTACACGGTCCGGATGAAGGAATTCTTCGACCACTATCTCATGGGCAAGCCGGCCCCGGCCTGGTACACGGACGGAGTCCCCTACCTCGATCTGAAGGAGCACCTGAAGGAGAGAGCCAGGGACCTCAGGCCGCGCGAGCCCGCTCCGGCGGAGAAAACCGAGAAGAAGGACCCGTCGAAATAAAAGGCCCTGCATTTCCCAGAAGCATGGCTGCGAGTCGCTCCGCCGTGCTTCTGATGGTCGCTTCGAGGACTCCGCTCCCTGCCGGCCGCCGCGAGAGGGAATCCCGGAGATAGGAGAAGAACCAAACAAAAGGCGCCTATCGCCAGCCCGGCGGGTTCGCAAGAAAAGGCTGGCTGGCGAGGCGCCAAGGTTTCAAAGGAAAAGGAAGCGGGGCTAAGGAGGATCCCTCTCCAGCCAGCAAATTCATTATATGGCCATGTTTTCGGTCTTGTCAATCGGAAAGTGTCCAATTTAGGAAATTCCCCCCGGGACGGGCGCCGGGGCGGGGCCGTCCGGGGGGGTTCTTGCTTTTTCGGGAACCCAATGTATATTATTTTTGTAGGGTTAAAGCGCCCGGGAGGCCCCGATGCCGGTTCGCGTCAGGATCGCCGTTCTCGCCCTGGCCGCCGCCCTGGGCCTGGCCGGATGGAAGGGGCTCAACACCCTGGCCGGTCCGGGCGCGGCCCGGCCGCTCCCCGTTTCTGAGGAAGGACAGAACATGCCGCCCAAGGTCAAGAGATCGGAAAAGGAATGGAAGGCCGCGCTGACGCCAGAGCAGTTCGAGGTCATGAGGAAGTGCGGCACGGAACGCCCGTTCACGGGCAAGTACAACGATTTCTGGGACAAGGGCGTCTACGCCTGCGCCGCCTGCGGCACGCCCCTGTTCCTCTCGACGGCCAAGTACGAGCACGGCACGGGCTGGCCGAGCTTCACCGCCCCCGCCGACGAGAAGGACCTCGAGTACCGGGACGATTACACCCTGCTCGTCAAGAGGGTCGAGGTCCGTTGCGCGAATTGCGGCGCTCATCTGGGCCACATCTTCGACGACGGCCCCGGGCCGACCTTCCTTCATTACTGCATCAACTCGGCCGCCCTGGCATTCAGGCCCGAGGCGGCCGCCAAGGCGGACGGCCCGTCAAAGGCGGCGGCGACGGAGACGGCGACCTTCGCCGCCGGCTGCTTCTGGGGGGTCGAGCACAAGCTGGCCCAGGTCAAGGGCGTCGTGTCCACCGTCGTCGGCTACACCGGCGGCAAGACCGCTGATCCTACCTATGAGCAGGTCTGCGCCGGCCGGACCGGCCACGCCGAGGCCGTCCAGGTGGCCTTCGACCCGATCCAGCTGAGCTACGAGGACCTGGTCCGGCGCTTCTTCGAGATCCACGATCCGACCCAGGTCAACCGCCAGGGACCGGACCGGGGCAGCCAGTATCGCTCGGCCGTCTTCTATCACAGCCAGGCCCAGAAGGAAGCCGTCCTCCGCGTCATGGACGATCTGAAGAAGTCGGGCAGGTACAGGAAGCGCCTGGCCACCGAGATCGTCCCGGCCGGGGTCTTCTTCAAGGCCGAAGAATATCACCAGAAGTACTTCGAGAAACACGGCTTCGCCTGCGACTGAGCCGCTGCCGATCCCGGGCCGATGTCCTTAAAGGAGGACGTTGTTGCCCCCGGATAAGCTCATTGGCCGTCCCCGCCAGGCGCCGCTTTTTGGCACGAATCTTGATATATCACAGGCGAGACCGGGAGAAAACGATGGAAAGGCAGGCGATCAGGAACTCGTCCAGGGGAGAAAAGCCGGGAACGGCCTGCCCGGCCGGAAAAAAGGACGGAAATGTAAAGTTTTTTCTTGACATCCGGGACAAGAGGGGGTATCCTCCGCGCTTCATATCAGGCGGACCCGCCCCCCGGGGGTGAAACGAATCCCCCCCAGAACCCGTTTGAAACGACCGGAGTCAAGGGCTGGGTCGATGATAAAAGGACAGGGCGCTCGAAACGAAAATTCCGCGAATGTAGTTTTCCTATATAAATGATAAACCACGGGAGACGATCATGGCGACCGACTATAAATACAAGAACCAAGACGAGCTGCTTCAGCTCCTGCCCGGCGCGCCCGGGGGGAAGCTGTTCGGCGACGAAGAGGAGGCCGTTCTGGCCTCCGACGGGGCGGCCTCGGGCGCGCGCCTGAGCGAGCCTCACAATGGCAACGGCAACGGCAAGGGCCTGACCTCGCCGGAGGACATCGAACAGACCGCGGACCTGGTCAAGATCTACCTCCGGGAGATGGGCAGCATCCTGCTTCTGTCCAGGGAGCAGGAGATCGCCCTGGCCCGGCGCATGGAGCGCGGCGAGAAGACCATCCTCAAGGCCCTGGTCAACACGCCCGTGACCCTCGGCGAGCTGGAGTCCCTGGAGGACCTGCTCAGGAAGACGCCCGAGGCCTTCGTCAAATACTTCAATATGACCGAGGACGGCTTCTCCGAGGACAGCCTCGAGGCCCGGCGGCGCGACGTCCTGACGAGGATCCAGAAGCTGCGGGCCCTGAGCGGCCGGCTCGAGAAGATCCGCCCCCTGGTCCGCAACAGGTTCGCGCGCGGCCGGCTGGCCGTCCGGATCATCCGCATGGCCCGCGAGCTCGAGATCAAGCCGGAGTACCAGGACCGGATCGTCCAGGCCGTCCAGCTCCGCCTGAAGAACGGCCTCAAGGAGGCCGCCAAGAAGCGGCGCCCGATCGACAAGGCCATCCTTCAGTCCATCCAGTCCGGCCGCCGGACCCGCGAACGGGCCAAGGGCGATCTCGTCTCGGCCAACCTGCGGCTGGTCGTGTCCATCGCCAAGAAATACCAGGGCCGGGGCCTGCAGCTCCTCGACCTCATCCAGGAAGGCAACATCGGCCTGATGCGGGCCGCGGAGAAATTCGACTACCGGCGCGGCCACAAGTTCTCGACCTACGCGACCTGGTGGATCCGCCAGTCGATCACCCGGGCCATCGCCGACCAGGGGCGGACGATCCGCATCCCGGTCCACCTGACCGAGACCATCCACCGGCTGAAGAAGATCTCCCAGGCGTCTGTCCAGGAGACCGGCAAGCTGCCCGATCCCGACGATCTGGCCCGCAGGATGGGACTGCCGGTCAACAAGGTCCTGGAAATGCTCTATTCCTCCCAGGACCCGGTCTCGATCGAGACCCCTCTCGGGGAGAACGGCGAAGGATCGCTCGGCGACCTGCTCGAGGACAAGTCCTTCCCCTCGCCGCCCGACACGGTCATCCACATCAATCTCCGGGAGCAGATCGAAGCCGCCCTGAGGACCCTGCCCGAGCGGGAGACCCTCGTCCTGCGGATGCGCTACGGCCTCGGCGACGGCCGGGAATACACGCTCGAAGAGGTCGGCCAGCACTTCAAGCTGACGCGCGAGCGGATCCGCCAGATCGAACTGAAGGCCCTGAAGGCCCTCCAGCTGTCGGCCCCCGGCCAGAAGCTCAAATCGTTCTGACCGGCCTCGCCGCCCGCGGGCCCCGGCGCGTTGAATCGCCCCCGCCTTTCTGCTAGGCTAGGCTTCCTTCGGCCCCGGGAAACGCAATGACCTACGAGAAGATCGGCTTCATCGCCCCCTCAACCTGCCTGTCCCTCAAGGAGCGGCCCGTCCTCCACCGGACGGCCCGGCTCCTGCGCGAGGCCCTGGGCGTTCAGGCCGTCTATTTCAGCCCCCACCTGTTTTCGTGCGACACCGAGATCGACCACGTCACGGCCCCGGTCGACGACCGGGCGGCCGTCTTCAAGGAGGCCATCCGGGAGCTCGACCTGATCATCTCGGTCGCCGGCGGAACGGGAGCCGAGGACCTGGTCCGCAAGATCGACGCCAAGGACCTGCGCGTCATCCGGACCCGGCGCCCCCTCTTCGTCGGCTTCTCGGACTTCACCTTTCTCCTGAACGAGATCTACCACGCCTGCCGCCTGCCGGTCATCTACTTCCCGTCGCTCAAGGTCGGCAAGGGCGATTTCCACAACCTCCTGGCCCTCATCACCGGGCAGGAGATCGAGTACAAGGGCTCGGCCTGGCTGACCCCTCCCCCGCCCCGCCGGCTCTCCGGCATCCCCATCGGCGGCAACCTCTCGACCTTCGTCAACTTCCTCAACCGCGGCAACCCGCCCAAGTTCAGCTGGCGCCGGCACATCCTCTTCATCGAGGACGTCCAGGTCGACGTCGAGGACCTCCATCGCCTGCTGGCCGCCCTGCGGCGCCACGACGTCTTCGCCGGCATCAAGGGCCTTGTCCTCGGCTCGCTGACCCCGCCGGGCAAGGGCCAGTTCCCTAAGAAGGAGCAGCGCGAAGCCGTCCGGTTCGTCCGCTCCTACCTCGCCGACGTCATCCACGACCGCCGGCGCCAGGGCGATCCCCTGCCCATCCTGACGGTCACGAATTTCGGCCACAACATCCGGCGGAACCTCATGGCCGTGCCGATCGGCGGCAAGGTCACGATCTCCCGCTCCAAGCGGATCGTTTTCCGGTTGAGCAGGCGCTCCCCCCGGAACCACCAGGGCTCCTGAGCCGCCCCCGCGATCATTTCCTGAGGTAGGACAGGGCCTGCAATCCGGCCACGCAGCCTTCGCCGGCGGCCGAGACGACCTGCAGGCCGCCGCAGGTGATGTCTCCGGCGGCGAAGACGCCGGGGATGTTGGTCCGCTGGAAGCGGTCGACGGCCACGCACTGCTTGTGGTCGACGGCCAGGCCGGTCCGCTCGAAGAGGAGCCCGGCCGGGACCTCGCGGAAGATGAAGACCGCGGCCACGGGCAGGACCTCCGCCCCGCCGGCCGATTCGACGACGACGTCCTCGACCCGGAACTGGCCCCGGATCTCCCTGATCTTCCCCTCGCGCCGGATGGCCACGCCCTTTTCCTCAAGCGCCCGGGCCGCCGGGGTCTCCGCCGCCCCGCCGGGCCGGCCGGGCACCCAGACGACCTTGACGCCCATGCCGTGGAGGGCATGGACGTCCTCCAGGGCATCGTCGGCGTGGCCGATCGCGGCCACCGTCGCCCCGCGGAAAAGAGGGCCGTCGCAGGTGGCGCAGTAGCTGACGCCCTGGCCGACGAGACGGTCCTCGCCGTTGACGAGCCGGTCCCTGGACATGGGCTTGCCCGTGGCCAGGACGATCGCCTCGGCCTCGATGACCGTCTCCTTGATCGTGGCGAACTTGGGGCGCCCTTCCAGGGAGAAAGCGACGGCGTCCCCGGGGATGATCTCGGCCCCGAACGAAACGGCCTGGCCGCGGAAGAGGCCCAGGAGCTCGCGGCTGTCGATGGACCTGAAGCCGGGATAGTTCTCGATCGTGTAGGGGATGGCCAGGCGCGAGCCGCCGCGGCCCTCGAGGACGAGGGCCCTCTTGCCGGCCCGGGCGACGTAGATCGCGGCCGTCAGTCCGGCCGGCCCGGCGCCGATGATGAGGACATCGGTCGTGAGCGACTTGATGGCCATGGGCCCCCCGCGTCCGCGGCGGCGTCAGTCGGCCAGCCGGCCGCTGTCGCCGACCTTCCAGGCGTTCTTCGTCAGGATATAGAGGACGGTCCGGCGGATCTCCCGGCCCTCCTCGCCCTTGAACCAGATCTCGACCAGGGCCCAGTCATCGAGGCCCTTGAACTGCATCTCCAGGACGGAGACGCCGGCCCCCGCCAGCTTGGTCCCCCGGAACTTCCTGAGGACGGCCGCGCTGGCGCCGAAATTGCGGTACCGGAGGGGCAGCAACCCCTGTTCCTCGCAGCTCGTCTTGAGGAGCTCCTCGAGCCCGGTCGCCGGCTGGGTGTTCTCGTCCATGGTCTGCCACTCGATGCCCGCCGTCGGGTCGCCGCCGCGGCCGGAGCCGAGCGCCCTGATGCCGAAATAGGCGCCCGCGGCCACGATGTCGACGGCCAGGATGATCAGCACGATGCGCAGGGTCTTACTCATCTGGTTCTCCTGTCTTCACGGCCGCCGCCGGATTGGCGGCATGGGCCTTGTCCAGGGCCGCCGCCTCGGCGGCCAGCAGCCGGAACCGGTCGGACAGGATGGTCCGGGACTTCCGGAACAGGGTCCGCGTCCGCCGCTCCTCCTGGCCGGCCAGGCCGCCGAAGACCTCCTGCTCCCGGTCCTCGGGGCCGCGCTTGAAGAACTCCTCGAACTTGGCCTCGGGCAGGAAGCCGTGGCCGCGCAGGGCCCGGAGCATGGCCCGCGTGCTCACCCCGAAATAGCGCTTGAGGAACAGGACGTCGTCGAAGCCCAGGGTCTTGGTCCGGATATCCTTCTCGACGAGCTCGCGGAGCTTGTCCGGCGGCACCAGGAAGCGCGAGGCGAAGGTCTGGGCGTACTGCTCCCGCGGCGGGTAGAGCGAGACGTACTCGTCGACGACGACGTCGGGATTGTCGACGATGGGGCTTTCGTCCCGGTCCATGAGGTAGTGCCCGTAGAGGTGGGCGGCGATCACGGTCTGGAGGCCGGCCGGCTCGTTGGCGTTGATCAGGGCGAAGGCGGCCTGGCGTTCCTCGTCGAAGACGAAGAGCCCCGAGATCCGGTCCTCGTCGGCCAGCGTCTGGCGGATGACGCGGCAGCCGTTGACCTCGCAGAGGCCCAGGATGTCGCGGATGGGCTCGTTGCCGAGCCCGAGGCGCCGCCGTTCCTCCTCGGCCAGCCGTTCCGGGGCGATGCGGGGGTAGCGCGGCGCGAGGTCGAGGCGGCGGCCGGTCGCTTCCTCGAGATCGAGGTATCGCTCGCACGTGGACCGGAACTTCTGGAGGTCCCGGCGGAGCCGCTCGCCGGTCTCGGCCGGGTCCGACAGCCGGTCGAACGCGGGCCGGCGGTCCTCAAAGAAGTAGGATACGTTCCTGTTCAGGAACCCGGCGACCTTGAGGAGCGTCTCGAAGCTGGGCGTCCGCTTCCCCGACTCGAGGAGGGAGATGTACTCCGACGACAGTCCGAGGGACTTGGCGAAGGCGCCCTGGCTGAGGTTGACCTCCTCCCGGGCCCGTCGAAGTCGTGTCCCGAGAAGCTTGTCCATGGCGGCGCACCCCTGGGCGGCGACGGCAGGATAACACGAGGTTAGCGGTGTGTCAACCGCGCATCAGGCTAAATAAAGGTTGACAATTCGACGCCTCCTCCTAGAATGAAGGGAGAAATAAGGGAGTCTCATGGCCGAACCTAACATCCTCGATCTCTTTCCGGGCGCGAGCCGCAGCCTCTGCAACAGCGTCTTCAACCAGGTCCAGGACGCGGTCGTCTGGCTCGACAAGGACCGCCGGATCGTCTACTGGAACAAGGCCGCCGAAACGATCTCCGGCCGGGAGGGAGCCGCCGTTCTCGGGAAGGCCTGCACGGAGCAGCCGTCCCTGTTCGTCGACTTCGCCGGCGTCAACATCTGCCGGGACAAGTGTCCCGTGGCCATGACCCTGAAAGACGGCTCGCCGCGCACGCTCGACGTCTATCTCCAGCACAAAGAAGGGTTCCGCACGCCGGCCTCCCTGCGGATTATCCCCGTGTTCAAGGACGACGGCGAGATCATCGGGGCCGTCGAGACGTTCACCGGGACCGCGCCCAAGGTCACCCTGCCCCTGTCCCTGACCGAGCTGGAGAAGATGGGCCTGGTCGAGAACGAGACCGGCATCCCCTCCAAGCAATACCTGGACATGGTCCTGGCCACCCGCCTGGAGGAGTTCCAGAAGTACGGCCTGACCTTCGGCCTGGTCTACGTCGACATCGACAACTACGGCAAGATCCTCGAGCGGTACGGCCGGTTCAACGCCGGCAAGATCGTCCGGACCGTGGCCCGGACCCTCTGCAAGAACGTCCGCTTCTTCGACATCGTCGGGCGCTGGAGCACCGAGGAGTTCCTGGTCCTGCTGCTCAACATCGACGAGGGCCGGCTGGACATCGTCGCCAACAAGCTCCGCCTCCTCGTCGCCGAGTCCTACATCACGACCGAGACCGGCATGCTCAACGCCACCGTCTCCATGGGCGCGAGCCTCGTCCTGCGCTACGACACCGTCGAGTCCCTGGTCAAGCGCGGCGAGCAGCTGATGCTGCACAGCAAGTGGCTGGGCAAGAACCGCGTCAGCATGAGCTTCGTCCAGAAAGAGATGGCCTGAGCCCGGAAAGGCAAAAAGCCCCCTTCCCCGGGGGGGTCGGGAAAAGGGGCAAAAGCAGAAAGGGGGGCTAGAACGAGGCCGGGTTCTTGGCCCTGAGGTCGTTGATCTCCGCGGCGAAGAGCACTTCGCTGTTCTCCCCTGTCAGGCTGAGACGCAGGCCGGTGCCCTGGTAGGTCCATTCCGCCGACAGGCTGAGGCTGCCTGACGTGACCGCCGTGCCCAGGTTCTCGTCCCTCCGGGCATAGGCCCGGTCGCGCCAGACGACGTTGTCGTAACGGGGCTCGCCGATCCTGGCGTTCAGGAAATCCCGGATCTTGTTGTAGTCCGCGACGTAGCGGTCCTTGTTCGCGTAGCGCTCGAGGAGATTGAGCCGGAGCGAAGCCAGCCTGCGGCCGATCAGGACGTAGGTGACGAGGCAGCGCTTGCCCAAAACGTCGCGGTGATAGCGGAGGAATCGCATATCGCCCGAGGTCTCCTCGCTGAGCGGCCGCCCTTCGGCCCGGAGGACGCCCGCCTCGGTCTGGCCCCACTGGATGTCGGGCAGGCGCGCGTCGGCCAGGTCGAACTCCTTGGGATCATCGATCTCCCGCGCGGCCGGGGTCAGGTCGACGACCTTGAGGGTCGAATTCAGCTTGCGGACGCAGTCCTCGGGGACGTAGCCCGTCAGCATCCGCCCCGACCGCGTGGAATTGAAGACGATGTAGTACCAATAGGTCCGGAACTTCTGGGCGCTCGAGAGCTTGACGACCGCCCCGCGGGCCAGCGTCTCGATGACCGGGCTTTTCGCGTCGGGCTCGAGATGGACCGGCACCTGGGCCGCCGTCACCTCGAGGCGGACGATGATATCGGTCCAGGCCGGTCGCGGGGCCAGGCCCGTAAAGGCGGCCAGGAGCAAGCCCATGGCCGCCCCGGCCTTGGCCGCGCGGATCGCGTGCTTGATCATCCCATCTCCCAGGGGCCATTATCAGGCGGGCGGCCGTGCGCCTCAATCCCCGCGGGTGGTGATTTCGAGGGGTGATGGGCCTCCCCCTCAACGGCTAATGGGCCGGGCCGGCCCCTGGGATCATTTCAGCTGGAACCGGACGGTCACGGTGAAGACGACCGGCCGGGGCCGGCCGTTGATGATCATGGGCTCGTAAACCCACTGCCGGACCGCGTCGATGGCCGCCTGATCGAGCAGCGGGATCGACCGCAGCA
>JBDKSB010000010.1 GCA_039683095.1 Acidobacteriota bacterium
CTAACCACCCCTGGCGGAGGTGGGAGCCTCAACTTCATCACAACAGTTACCTGGAACGTGCCTGCCGATGAGAAAAGCGGAAGTATTCACGTTGGTAGAAACCGGAAGTATTCATGTTGGCTTGACAGGCCCGTCGGAAGGTTGGCATTCTCCCGGCTCTCATGCTAGAATAACCCGGTTCCCCGACCGCGGAGAGGTGCTGGAGTGGTCGATCAGGAACGCCTGCTAAGCGTTTGCCCTGGCTCAAACCGGGGCCGCGGGTTCGAATCCCGCCCTCTCCGCCATTCCCCCTTCCTCCCGTTCCGGGCCGCCGTTTAACCCCGCCCGAAGCGGCTTGACTTTGGCCCCCCGTTCCCCTAGATTTGAGGACGAATGTCCCTGTTCTTCGATGCTCTCCGGCCCGCCCCCGGCATTCCCGACGGAGACAGAAAGGCACAACTCATGACCATGAACCGCCGTTTTCCGGCCCCGCCGCTCGTCGTCCTCGCCCTGGGCCTTGCCGTTCTCGGCGCCGCCTGCGCGGCAAAGCCCCAGGGCCCGTCCTACGAGACCCTCAAGGCGGCCTTCGCCGATCCGCCCGCCGAATATCGCAGCGCCCCGCTCTGGGTCTGGAACGGCGTCATGACCCGGGAGGAGATCACGCGCCAGCTCGAGGGCTTCAAGGCCCGGGGCATCGGCGGCGCCTTCATCCACCCGCGGCCCGGCCTGATCACGACCTATCTCTCCGACGAATGGTTCTCGCTCTGCGCTTTCGCCGTCGAGGAGGGCAAGCGCCTTGGCCTGAAGATCTGGATCTACGACGAGAATTCCTATCCCTCGGGCTTCGCCGGCGGCCACGTGCCCGCGGCCATGCCCGACGCCGCCCGCTCCGGCCTGAGGATGCGGACCTTCGACGGGCCGCCCCGGAAGCTCGATCAGGCGCCGCTGGTCGTCCTGCGCCAGACCCTGACGGGCCTCGAGGACGTCAGCGGCAGGGCCTTCCCGCCGGGCGACGCCGCCAAGTACTTCGTCTTCGACGTCGTCCGCGCCGACCCGTCTCCGTGGCACGGCGGCTTCACCTACGTCGACATCCTGCGAAAGGACGTCACCGAGAAGTTCCTCGACCTGACCCTCAACGGCTACAAGCGGGTCATCGGCAAGGAGTTCGGGCTGACCGTGCCCGGCGTCTTCCAGGACGAGGCCGAGATCGGCCCGGCCGGCGGCAGCGGGGCCGTCAACTTCACGCCGGCCCTGTTCCAGACGTTCCTGACGCGCTGGGGCTACGACCTCCGCCCGAACCTGGTCTCGCTCTTCGAGCGGTCCGGGAACTGGAGGCGCGTCCGGCATGATTTCTACGCCACGCTCCTCGACCTCTTCCTGGAGAACTGGGCCAAGACGTACTACGCCTACGCCACGGCCAACAAGCTCGTCTTCACCGGGCATTACTGGGAGCACGAGTGGCCGCGGCCGCGCGTCTCGCCGGACAACCTGGCCATGGCCGCCTACGCCCACATGCCCGGCATCGACGTCCTGATGAACGAATACTCGGCCGCCGTGGGCGCCCAATTCGGCAACGCCCGGGCCGTCCGCGAGATCCGCAGCTCGGCCAACCAGCGCGGCCGCGAGCGGACCATGTCCGAGACTTACGGAGCCAGCGGCTGGGACCTGACCTTCGCCGACCAGAAGAGGATCGGCGACTGGGAGTACGCCCTTGGAGTCAACTTCCTCAACCAGCACCTGTCCTACGCCACGATCGTGGGGGCCCGCAAGCGCGACCACCCGCTCTCGTTCTCCGATCACGAGCCCTGGTGGGAGCAATACAACACCCTGGCCGACTATTTCGGCCGGCTGTCCGTGGCCATGAGCCTGGGCCAGCAGGTCAACAGGATCGCGGTCATCGAGCCGACGACGACGGCCTGGATGCTCTATTCGCCGGCCGCCGAATCGCCCGATCTCAAGGCCGTCGGGGACGATTTCCAGGCCTTCGTCCATCTCCTCGAGTCCGAGCACGTCGAGTACGACCTGGTCAGCGAGAAGACGCTCGAGGAGTTCGGCGCGACGGCCCACAAGCGTCTGGTGGTCGGGGCCCGGTCCTACAGCCTGGTCATCCTGCCCCCGGGCCTGCGCAACCTCGAGAACACGACCGTCGGCCTGCTTCGCGATTACCTCATCCGCGACGGCCAGATCCTGTCCTGGGTCGCGCCGCCCGACTACGTCGACGGCCTGGCGACCGAGGACCTGCGCGATCTCCAGGCCTCGTTCGGCGACCGCTGGCGCGACATCGGCCCTGGCGGAGGGTTCGACCGGCTCCGCGAGATGAGCCCGCCCGCCATAGCCTTCAAGGGCCTCCCGGCGGGGATCAGGCTCTTCCACCAGCGCCGCGAGTTCGCCGGCGGCCGGCTGGTCTTCCTGGCCAACACGGAGCCGGAGGCCGCCGCGGCCGGGACCATGACCTTGGCCGGCGGCTCGGTCGAGACGTGGGACCCGTTCTCCGGAAAGGCCGAGCCCTATCCCTTCGAACGCCGCGGCGGCAAGGTCGAAGCCTCGTTCTCCCTGCCGCCGGCGGGGAGCCTCCTTCTCTGCGTCAGGGACGAACGGGCCAAGCCGCCTGCCGCCCGGCCGGCCCCCGCTTGGGAAGACCTCCCCGCCGAGGGCCCTCTGGCCGTGCAGGCGCTGTCGCCGAACGTCCTGACCCTCGACTACTGCGACCTCACCGTGGCCGGCAAGACCGAGAAGGACCTCTATTTCTATGACGCCCAGAAGAAGGCCTTCCAGGCCCACGGCCTCGACCGCGATCCCTGGGACAGCGCCGTCCAGTACAAGACGAACATCGTTGACCGCGACAGGTTCCCGGCCGGCTCGGGCTTCGAGGCGGCGTTCTGGTTCCGGGCCGTCAAGGATGACGCCACGGACTTCGCCGACCTCGAGGCCGTCGTCGAGGAGCAGCATCCGGGCCTCTTCCGCGTCTTCATCAACGACAAGGAGGTCCAGGCCGCGCCGGGGAAGTGGTGGCTCGACCGGGCTTTCGCCGTCTTCCCCGTCGGCGCCCACGTGGTCTCGGGGAAGAACAAGATCACCATCAAGTCGCGCCCCTTCACGATCCACAGCGAGCTCGAGCCGGTCTACCTGCTCGGCGGCTTCCGCCTGGCGGCCGCGGCCCGGGGCTTCGAGATGCGGCCGGCCGCGCCGCTCGCGGCCGGGGCCTGGAACGCCCAGGGCTGGCCGTTCTACGGAGCGGGGGTCCGCTACGCCAGGACCTTCGACGTCCCGCAGGCGGCGCCCGGGACCGCCTACCGGCTTCGCCTCGGCGCCTGGCTCGGCGCCACCGCCGAGGTCTATGTCGGCGGAAAGAGGGCCGGCACGGCCGCGTTCCCGCCCTGCGAAGTCGACTTGACGGACGCCCTGGCCCCCGGCCGGAACGAGGTTTCCGTGGTCGTCTACGGCACGCTCCGGAACACCCTGGGCCCGTTCCATAACGACCCGCCGCTCGGCCGGGCCTGGCCCGGCTCCTTCCAGCAGGGAGCCAAGGGCGGGCTTCCCCCGGGCTCCGGATATTCCTCGGTCGGCTACGGCCTCTTCGACGATTTCATGATCATGAAAGGCACGAGATGAACCACGCCGTCGGCTTCGACAACGCTTCCTACCTCGAGAAGCAGCAGAAGGCCATCCTCGAACGGATGGCCCGGTTCCCGAACAAGCTCTACCTGGAGTTCGGCGGCAAGCTCTTCTTCGACTACCACGCGGCCCGGGTCCTGCCCGGCTACGACCCCAACGTCAAGATGAAGCTGCTTCAGGAACTGCGGAGCCAGGCCGACGTCCTGCTCTGCATCTTCGCCGGTGACATCGAACGGAAGAAGATGCGGGCCGACTTCGGCCACACCTACGATGTCGACGCCATGAAGCTCATCGACGACCTGCGCGAGTGGGGCATCGGGATCCGGGCCGTGGTCATCACCCGGTTCGACAACCAGCCCTCGGCCCGGGTCTTCAAGAACAAGCTCGAGCGCCAGGGCATCCGCGTCTACACCCATCGCTTCACCAAGGGCTATCCGACCGACGTCGACGTCATTGTCAGCGACGAGGGCTACGGCGCGAACGACTACATCGAGACCGAGCGGCCGCTGGTCATCGTCACGGGGCCGGGCCCCGGCAGCGGCAAGCTGGCTACCTGCCTGTCCCAGCTGTACCACGAGTACCGGCGCGGCCTGGCCTCTGGCTACGCCAAGTTCGAAACCTTCCCCATCTGGAACCTGCCCCTCAAGCATCCCGTCAACGTCGCCTACGAGGCGGCCACGGCCGACCTCTGCGACTTCAACCTGGTCGACCCCTTCCACCTCGAGGCCTACAGCGCCGTCGCCGTCAACTACAACCGCGACGTCGAGGTCTTTCCCGTCCTCAAGCGCATCCTGGAGAAGATCACCGGCGGCCCGTCCTTCTACAAGTCGCCGACCGACATGGGCTGCAATGCCGCCGGCTTCGGCATCACCGACGACGCCGTCGTCCGCGAGGCGGCCAAGCAGGAGCTCATCCGGCGCTACTTCCGCTACTCCTGCGAGTACGCCCTGGGCTTCGTCGAGAAGGAGACCGTCCAGCGGGCAGAGCTGCTGATGAAGGAGCTGGCGGTCAGGGTCGAGGACAGGCCGGTCGTCGTCGCCGCCAGGAGGGCGGCCGAGGAGGCCAGGACCACGGGCAAGGGCAACAAGGGCGTCTTCGTCGGCGCGGCCATGGAGCTCGGGGACGGCGCGATCGTCACCGGCAAGAACTCGCCGCTCATGCACGCCGCCTCGGCCCTCGTCCTCAACGCCGTCAAGGCCCTGGCCGGGATCCCGGACCAGATCCCGCTGCTCTCGCCGAACATCATCGAATCCGTGGCCGCGCTCAAGAGCAGCGTCTTCGGGGCCAAGAGCGTCAGCCTCGACCTGTCCGAGGTCCTGACCTGCCTGGCCATCAACGCGGCCACCAATCCCATGGCCCACCTGGCCCTGGAGAAGATGAAGGAGCTGCGGGACTCGGAGGTCCACATCACGCATATCCCGACCCCGGGGGACGACGCGGGGCTGCGGCGGTTCGGCATCAACCTGACGACCGACCCCAACTTCGCCAGCAATCGTCTCCTGATGACCTGAGGGAGGCGCGGATGCCGGACGTGAAGACCATGACGAGAACCTTCAAGAAGCGCCATCCCCTGCGGAGCGCCGCGCTCTTTCTCGGCCTCGTCGGCCTGGCCTACGCGCTCTCTTCGGCCGGGCTGGCCCTGGCCGGGGACGTGCCGGACGCGCCGATCATAGCCGGGATCGGCGCCGACAACTACTACGCCTGGCAGATACTGTTCGTCCTGCCGCTCTTCTACGCGGCCTGGATCCTGGCCTCCGGCGTGCTGCTGGCCCTCGGGACCAAGGGCTGCCACCGGAGCGACGTCCTGGTCCGGGCCTCCCGGGCCATGGGCTGGCCGCTCCTCCTGGCCTGGGCGCCTGCTGCGGTCCAGGCCGGCTTCGCCGTTTTAGGCATGGGCCAGGCCGAGTGGGTGGACATCCTGTCCAAACCCGGCCTGCCGCAAACGCTTTTCCTGGCCGTCTACGCGGCGGCCGGGCTGTTCGCCGCCTGGAGGTTCATCCGGGCGGCCCGGACCATCCACAAGAAATCCTGGCCGGCGGCGGTGGCCACCGGGCTCGCGGCCTCGGTCGTGGTCATCGGCATCTTTGTCCTGTTCGTCCGCTGATCCGGCGGCGGGGACGGAGGAAGAGATGGAAAAGAGCGGATCACGGCGCGGGGATCCCGTCATCCGGGAGTTCCGGATCGGGGACTACGACCGCGTCATGGAACTCTGGAGGCAGGGCGGCCTGCCGCTGAAGCCCCAGGGGCGCGACAGCCGGGACGAGATCGCCGTCCAGATCGGCCTGGCCAACGTCCGGTTCCTGGTGGCCGAGGAGGCCGGGGGCGGGCCCGTGGTCGGCACCGTGCTGGCCACGCACGACGGCCGCAAGGGCTGGATCAACCGGGTGGCCGTGGACGCCTCGCGGCGGCGGCAGGGGATAGGCGCCCGGCTCGTCCGGGCGGCCGAGGACTGGCTCGAGGCCCAGGGCCTGGGCATCCTGGCCTGCCTCATCGAGGAGGACAACGCCGTCTCGATGGCCGTGTTCGAGGCGTTCGGCTACACGAAGCGTCCCGACGTCGTCTACTTCACCAAGCGCAAGTTCCCCGGCGTCTAGCCGAGCCGGGGAGAGGGATCCGTCGAAGAACCCGCGAGAGGGACCCTGAAAAAGGGACAAGGGACTTTGATTTTAAGAAGAAATACTATAAAATGACTCGGAATTGATATAACCGAGGAGTTGATGATGAAACCCCGAGAGATCCTTCCCGGCGTCCATTATGTCGGCGCGCCCGATTTCGACCGGCGGCTTTTCGACGGCCTTATCCCCCTGCCCGACGGGACGAGCTACAATTCCTACCTCGTCCGGGGCCGGGACAAGACCGTCCTCATGGACGCGGTCGATCCGGCCAAGCTCCATGTCCTCGAGGCCTATCTCGAGGACGTCCCCAAGATCGACTACATCGTCTCCAACCACACCGAGCAGGACCACTCCGGCGGCATTCCCCGGGTCCTCGAGCGCTATCCCGGCGCCCAGGTCCTGGCGTCCGAGCCGGCCAGGGCCATGCTGGCCGACCACCTGGGTCTCGACCCGGCCCTGATCCGCGCCGTGGCCGACGGCGAGCGGCTCGATCTTGGCGGCAAGACCCTGCGCTTCATTTACACGCCGTGGGTCCACTGGCCCGAAACGATGTCGACCTGGCTCGAGGAGGACCGGGTCCTCTTCAGCTGCGACTGGTTCGGCTCCCACATCGCCCGGACCGATCTCTCCGTGGATGGGGCCGAGGCCGTCCTGGCCGAGGCCAAGCGCTACTACGCCGAGATCATGATGCCGTTCCGCAAGATCGTCCAAAAGAACCTGGACAAGATCAAGGGCCTCGACATCGCGTTGATCGCCCCGAGCCACGGCCCCGTCCATCGCGATCCCGCCTCCATCATCGCGGCCTATCGCGACTGGACCGACGACAAGCCCCACAACAGCGTCGTCATCCCCTGGACGACCATGCACGGCTCGACCGGCATCATGGTCGAGCGGCTGGTCGCCGCCCTGGTCGAGCGGGGGATCGCAGTCCATCCTTTCGACATGGCCACGGCCGACATCGGCCAGCTGGCCATGGCCCTGGTCGACGCGGCCACGATCGTCGTGGCCGCCCCGACCATGCACGTCGGTCCGCACCCGGTCGTCTTCAACGCCGTCATCCTGGCCAACGTCCTGCGGCCGAAGGTGCGGTTCGCCTCGATCATCGGAAGTTACGGCTGGGCCGGCCGCATGGTCGACTTGGTCAAGGGGGCCATGCCCAATCTCAAGGTCGAGATCCTCCCCCCGGTCATCGCCAGGGGGCTGCCGAAGCCGGCTGACGAGGAGGCACTCGACGCCCTGGCGGCGGTCATCGCCGCCAAGCACAGGGAGGCGGGCCTATTCTAGGCGGGCCGGGCCGGCGCCGCCTTCCAGTCCTTGGCTTCCTTGGGCCAGGCCTGGAGGAAGGCGGGATCGACCCGGAAAAGATAGCCGAGCCCCGGGCTCTTGACCGTGACCGCCTTCCCGGCCGTGTCCTCGCTGCCGACCAGCAGGACGGTCTCCTTCTCCTTGCCCTGATAATCCCTGGTCCGGATGCGGATCTCGGCGCCGGGTTCGAGCCCGTAGGAGGCCGGCGGGCCGGGTGCGTCGATGAACGAGGCGGCTTCGAGCCCCTCGATCTTGCGGAGGAATTCCTCGATCCTGGTCCGGTCGGCTTCTTCCCTGGCCGGTCCTTCGAGCACCCACTTGTCCGCGTTGCCGGCCGTCTCCTTGACCGCCGCGATCTCGACGCCGCCGCGCTTCAGGGAGACCCGGTCCGCGTCCCAGGAATAGAAGTCGGCGACCTTCTTTTCCCTGAGCTCGTCGACCTTGCGGTCGAGGTCGGCCAGGAGCGTGCCTTCGAAGGTGACGATCTTGGTCGATTGCGAGGTCGTGGCGTAGAAGTTTTCGCCGGCCTTGTGCAGGGCGAAGACGATCTCCTGGTTCGAGGCCGGCAGGGACAAGGCGACCTCGTATTCGGGATTGTCCAGGCCGAATTCCTTGAGACCGGCCGGCGTCCTGGCCTCGGCGACGAAGGCCTTGGCCCGGAGTCCAGACAGGGAATCCAGGAGCGAATCCAGCTTGCCCCTGGCGGCCAGGGAGGCGACCGGGCTCTTCAGGGACCAGCCGGCCTCTTCGCGGACCGCCCGCCAGGCGACGTCCCCGGCCTTGACCCGGATGGCCTTGACCTCGGCCGCCGCGAACCTGAAGACGTCCTTCAGGCGAAAATCGAAGACCTTCTTGTCGAGCGCCGCCTTGAGCGACGACGAGATCAGGACGACCCGCGGATCATCGGCCCGCTTGGCGAAGAGCGTCTGGTCGAGCGGGTTCTCCATGCCGACAAGGAGCTTGACCGGCGCCTCCCGGCCCTTGACCCAGAGCGAGACCTCGGTCCTTGGGATCTCGTAGGCCGAGAGGTCCCCGGCCTCCTTCTCGACCACCCGCTCGATGCGGAGCGAGGCCAGCGGATCGACCAGGCCGTTGACCTCGGCGTCGTCGGCGGCCGCCTGAAGGGGCGCGGTCATCCGCCAGGGCCCGCCTTCGTCGCGCTCGAAGGCGATCGTCTCGCCGCCGCGGACCAGGGCGGTCTTGCGGACGTCGGCGGCCTTCAGGTCGATCAGGGTGTTGGTCTTCTCCTGGGCCGCTTTCGTCCGGGCCCCCCGCGAGTCGAAATAAAGCACGACGGCCAGCAGGCCGAGGCCGGCGGCGAGGAGGATCAGGGTCGTCCGGAATTTCACAGCGACCTCCTCCGGACCCAGACGGAGATGCCCAGGAGCAGGACGACGAGCGGCAGGATGACGATGCTGACCAGGAAGATCAGCCGGCCCTGCGAGGGCGTCAGCTGGATCGTCCGCGGCGTCTGGGTCTTGGGCTGGATGGCGATCAGGTCGGCTTCCTCCGTCAGCCAGTTGGCCGCGTTGAGGAAGAAGTTGCCGTTGCCGCTCATCCCGTAATAGCCGTTCTTGGCGAAGTCCGAATCGCCCATGACGACCAGGCGGGCCTCCGTCTCTTTCCCCCCGGGCTTGACGGCCGGGGCGGGCTGGCCGGGCTTGGCTTCCGGCGCGGCGGCCGGCGCGGCCGGGAACTTATAGGTCCCGGCCAGGGCCACGTTGATCGGCCCGGGCCGGTCCTTGCCGGCCGCGTAAGCGATGTCGTCGAGGGTCATCTTCGGCTTGAGAAGGAAATCGATCTTGGCGTAGGCGTTCTGGCTGGTCTTGGCCAGGACCGTCAGGGCCGCCCCGTCGGGTTTCGTTTCGGCGGCGTCGACGGACCGGGCCAGCGGCAGGAATATCGGATAGGGGAACTTGGCCGTGATCGGGTGGGAGGCGTCGTATTCGCTGACGATGGGGATGAAATAGTCTCCGCCGAGGAGCCGGGAGACCTTGTCCACGACGACGTCGTTCTCGAGCTTGACGCCGTAGTCGGCGAGGAAGATCGGCAGGAGCGTCGCGGTCTCCGGGTCGACCAGGACCAGGGCCCGGCCGCCGTTCCGGAGATAGGTCCGGATGGTCTCGTACTCGTTCGGCAGGAGGTCCTTCTGGGGGCCGGCGACGACGAGCAGGGCGCAATCGGCGGGGAAGCGGTCGGCCAGGGCCAGGGCCTGCTTCCTGACCTCATAGCCGAGTTTCTCCAGCTCGGCCTTGGCCGTCGAGAAGCCGCCCTCGTCGGTGGCCTCGATCGAGCCCTCGCCGTGGCCTTCGAGGAAGTAGATGACCTTCTTCTGGGCCCGGGTGGCCTTGATCAGGGCGTTGGTCACGTCCTCCTCGGAGGTCGTGGTGACGCGGCCCTCCTTGTTCCCGGCCTCGAGGACTGTCGTCCCGTCCTGCGTGACGCCGTAGCGCTTGACCAGGGCGGGATTCTTGTCGGGGTCGATGAACTCGTAGCGGACACGCGGCGAGTGGTAGGCGTAGATCTTGAGCAGGTCCTCCATGGCCGCCCGGTCGTAGTTGCCGACGCGGAAGAAGCACTTGAACGAGATGTCGGTCTTGAGGCCCTTGAGCACGGCGATCGACTGGCCGGACAGGCTGTGGACCTTGGCCTTGGTGAAGTCCCAGCGGTGGTTGTGCTTGGCCAGGAAGTAGTTGGCCAGGCCGAGGATGGCCAGGACGAGCAGGACGACGAGGATCATGTTGCCCGAGTAGAGCAGGGACTTGCGCGAGAGCTTCGGGCCGAGCGCGGCCCGATTAAGGTAGACGTAGAGGGCCAGGGCGACGAGGCCGAGGGCGGCGACCGCCAGGGCGATCGCCTTCTTCTGCGGCCAGACGATCCAGCCGATGAGGCCGGCGGCGACAAGCACGCCGGCGACGGTGTTGAGAGATCTCTTCAGCGCGTCCATGGCTTACCTCCAGCGCCTCGATTGGATGGCCGAGTGGGCGAGGAAGAGCCCGAAGAAGGAGAAGGACGCGTAGTAGACGAGGTCCTTGGTGTCCACGATGCCCCGGGTCATGTCCTCGAAGTGCTCGGAGAACGAGATGTAGGAGACGACCGACCGCCAGCCGCCGCCGCCCGACGAGGTGACCCAGTTCAGGACCAGGAGCAGGAACAGCGTCACGATCGTAAGGAACGCGGCCACGATCTGGTTTTCGGTGAGCGACGAGAAGAACAGGCCGATGGCCAGGAACAGCGCCCCGAGCAGGAACAGGCCGAGATAGCCGGTCAGCCAGGGGGCCAGCTCGGGATTGCCGTAGACGAAGGCGAAGACGGAGAGCAGGGCGGTCAGCCCGAGCATGAGGGCCCACATGATCAACGCGGCCAGGTACTTGCCCAGGACGATCTCGCCGACCGACAGGGGCGAGGTGAAGAGCAGCTCGTCCGTGCCGGTCTTCTTCTCCTCGGCCAGCAGGCGCATGGTCAGGAGCGGGGCGACGAAGACGAGGAGGATGGTCATGTTGTGGAACAGCGGCGAGAAGACCATCTCGTTGATGTTGACCTGCTGGGCGTAGTAGGGGTTCTGGGCCATCTGCATCGCCGCCGAGTTGAACCAGGTGATCAGGCTGTAATAGAAATAGCCCACCAGCAGCAGGAAGCCGGAGATGACGACGTAGGCCACGGGCGAGCTGAAGTAGGCCCGCAGCTCCTTCCTGACGAGCGATCCGATGTTCTTCATTGCTCGAGCCCTCCCGCGACGATCTTCATGTAGAGGTCCTCGATGCCGGCCACCGAGCGCATCTCCTTGATCCCCAGCCCTTTATCGAGGGCCAGGCGGGCTACGTCGTCGCGCAGGTCGCGGCCGCGGCCCCACTCGATCCGGATCTCGTCGCCTTCGATCGCGACCCGGTCGACGCCGGGCAGGCCGCGGAACAGGGCCGCTTCCTCGGCCCCGCCGCGGCGGAGCCGGACGAGGACGCCGTCGCTCTTCTCGAAGGAGGCGGCCAGCTCCTCGAGCGAGCCCGAGGCCATCAGCCGGCCCTGGTCGATGATGACGACGCCGTCGCAGACCTGGGTGACCTCGGGCAGGATGTGGGTCGACAGGAGGATCGTGTGCTCGCCCCGCAGGCCGCGGATGAGCTCGCGGATCTCCCGGATCTGGGCCGGATCGAGGCCGATCGTCGGCTCGTCGAGGACGAGGACCTGGGGATCGTGGATCATGGCCTGGGCGATGCCGACCCGCTGCTTGTAGCCCCGGGAGATGTTCTTGATCAGCCGGCCGCCGGTGTCCTTCAGGCCGGCCGCTTCGAGGGCCCGGGCGACCGCGGCCCTGCGCCCGGCCTTGGGGACCTGCTTGATCTCGGCCACGAAGGCCAGATAGCCGGCGACGGTCATGTCCTGGTAAAGGGGGACGATCTCGGGCAGGTAGCCGATCGACCGCTTGACGTCGTCGGGCTTGTCGAAAACGTCGAACCCGGCCACCGTGGCCCGGCCGGACGTGGCCGGCAGGTAGCCGGTCAGGATGCGCATCGTCGTCGTCTTGCCGGCTCCGTTCGGGCCGAGCAGGCCCCAGATCCGGCCGGCCTCGACCTTGAAAGTCAGGCCGCTGACGGCGACGTGCTCACCGTATCTCTTGGTGAGCTCCCGGACTTCGATCATGTTTGCCTCCGCTATAAGGTTTTATAACCTCCAACGGGCGGGAGGGGTTGCGTCACATGCGTTCCGGCTCCGGGATGCCCATGAGCCCCAGGGCGGAGCGGAGCTGCTCCCTGGCCGCCTTCAGGACGAGCAGGCGGAACGACCTGATCTCGAGGTTCCCTTCGGCCAGAACGGGGTATTTGTGATAGTAGCCGTTTAGCTTCTGGCAGAGGAGGAAGGCGAACTTGGCCAGATGGGCGAACTCCAGGGCGGCGACGGAGCGGAGGACCTCCTCCTCGAGCGAGGCGGCCGTCAGGATGAGGTCCCAGAAATCGGCCGACTCGGCCTCGGACAGGCCGGCCGGGATGAGCGGCGCGCCCACGGGCGGGACGATGTCGGCCTGGCCGACGCCGAAGCGCTCCTTGAGCTTGCGGAAGATGCCGGCGAGCCGGACGGCCGTGTATTGGAGGTAGGGACCGGTCTCGCCCTCGAAGCTCAGCGCCTCCTCGAAATCGAAGATTATGAGCGAGTTGCGGGCGTACTTGAGCATGAAATAGCGCAGGGCCCCCGTGGCGATGTCCCTGGCGGCCTTGCGCCGGTCGGCGTCGGGCCGGTCCGGGTCGCGCTTCTCGATCTCGGCCAGGGCCTTGGCCCCGAGCCGGTCGAGCAGGTCGTCGGCCTTGACCCCGAGGCCCTTGCGGCCCGAGACCTCGAGGAAGGACCTCTCCTTCTCTTCGTCCGAAGCGGCGTAGCCCAGCTCGCCCAGGCTTTTCGGCGACAGGGCCACCATCTCGTAGGAGAAATGGATGGACTTGGCCGCCTGGGCCTCGTATTTCAGTGCCCGCAGCCCCTGGACAACGACCTTCTGGAGATAGGACTGGCGGGTGTCGATGACGTTGTAGACCTTGGTCGCCCGGCCGAAGCCCGGGCTGTCGGCCGAAGGCGCGGCCGTCGAGATCCAGAGGGTCCGGCCGTCCTCGACGGCAAAGGGCTCATAATAGAAGTCGCGGCCGAGCAGGCCGAACTTCCAGAGCTGATAGGCGATGTCCTTGCCGACATAGGTCACGGTGCCATCGGAGCGGACGATGACCTTTTCCCGTTCCTCGTCCTCCTCGAGGCGCATGACCCAGCAGCCCTTGTTCTCGCCCTCCGCGGCGAGATAGATGGCCCGCCGCTCCTTGAGCAGCTCGAAGGCCTTGTCCCAGAACTTCAGGTGCAGGATCGTGCTCTCGCAGGGGAGGACGTCGTAAGAGATGCCCAGCCGGGCCATGGTCGCCAGGTGGGCCCGGACGATGCGCCGCGAGATATAGCGGGACAAGCCGTATTCGGGGTCCTGGCCGTGCTCGATCTTCTTCGTGATCTCGGACTTGCGGGCCTGGGCCTCGGGGTGTTCGGCCAGATAGGCCGAGACCCGGGCGTAGAGGTCCCAGCAGTAGTAATCGAACTTGCCCGGCAGGGCCTCCAGGTCCGCGACGGACCTAATTTCGAGCTCCATGAAGCCGAAGACGACGTCGACGACCTGGACGCCGGTGTCGTCGATATAATTCTGGACCTCGACCGTCTCTCCCTTGAAGCGGAGGGAGCGGGCCAGTGTGTCGCCGAGGCAGGCGTTGCGCAGATGGCCGATGTGGGCGGCCTTGTTGGGGTTGATGTTCGTATGCTCGATGACGATCTTGCCCTCTTCCGGCGCGAGATCGGTCCGGCCGGCTATGCGCAGGGTCTCGGCCAGGACGGCCGCCTTGTCGAGCCGGATATTGAGAAAGCCGCCGCCGGCCACCTCGGCCCCGGCCACGCCGGGGATCGCGGCCAGCAGGGGAGCGGCCTCCTGGGCGATGGCCCGGGGCGCCTTCCGGAGCTTCTTTGCCAGCTGGAAGGGGAAGTTGAGGGCCAGGTCGCCCATCTTCGGGTCGGGGGTCGGGGTCATGTCGAGATCCGCCAGGGTGACCGGGAAAACGGTCTTCAGCCGCTCGCAGATCGCGACTTTTAAACGGGCTTTGAAGGCGATCATTGTCGGCCATTATAGCAAAAAGCCGATGAAAATGGTCCTTCGTTCCTGAGCTTCCCTTCCTCCGGCCCGGATCATGACCACAGGTCGCTTCGGGGACCGCGCTTTGATTAGCCGGACGAAGAGGGCGGTCCCCTTCGGGCGGCGAACTCCCGGCCTCGCACCGCCCGGGCGGCTAACGCGACTCGCCGCATCCTCGGACGGGTTCCGCGGCCCGCCCGGTCCGCTTGAACGCGTCCGCGAGTTGTGATAATTTTGGCATTCGTTTCCCGCATGAAAGGAAGGACCATGAAGAAGACGCGCTTCAACGAGCTCCACCACAAGCTCGGCGGCAAGATGATCGAGTTCTGCGGCTGGGAGATGCCGGTCGAATACTCGGGCATCATCCCCGAGCACATGGCCGTGCGGACCAAGGCCGGGCTGTTCGACGTCAGCCACATGGGGGAGGTCCTGGTCACGGGCAAGGACGCCCTGGCCTACGTCCAGTGGCTGACCCCGAACGACGTGTCCAAGCTCGTCCCGGGCCAGGTCCAGTACACGGCCCTGATGACGCCCGAGTCGACCTTCGTCGACGACATGCTCGTCTACGCTATGGGGCCCGAGGAATACTTCCTGGTCGTCAACGCGGCCAACGACGACAAGGACTTCGCCTGGATCGCCGGGCACACCAAGGGCTTCGACGTCAAGGTCGAGCACCAGAGCGACGCTTATTCCCAGCTGGCCCTTCAGGGCCCGCTGGCCGAGGCCATCCTGCAGCCGCTGACGGACATCGACCTGGCCTCGATGAAATCCTTCCATTGGGCCAAGGGCCGGGTCGCCGGCAAGGCCTGCCTCGTCTCCCGGACGGGCTACACGGGGGAGGACGGATTCGAGATCTACACGACCGACCCCGAGCCGCAGGTCATCTGGACCAGGCTCGTCGAAACCGGCACGCCCCGCGGCCTGCTGCCCATCGGCCTGGGCGCCCGGGACACGCTCCGGCTCGAGGCCAAGCTCATGCTCTACGGCAACGACATCTCGGACAAGACGACCGTGCTCGAGGCCGACCTCAAGTGGATCGTCAAGCTGCAGAAGGGCGACTTCCTGGGCAAGCCCGTCATCGAGAAGCAGCTGGCCGAGGGCCTGAAGCGCAAGCTCGTCGGCTTCGAGATGGCCGAGCCGGGCATCGCCCGGCCCCACTACCCGGTGTACTACAAGGGCCAGCGGGTCGGCGACGTCGCCTCGGGCACGTTCTCGCCGCTCCTGAAGAAGGCCATCGGCCTGGTCTACCTGCCCATCGACGGCACGGCCGCCGGCGCCGAGTTCGAGGTCGAGATCCGCGGCAAGCGGACCAAGGCCCGCGTCATCACCACGCCCTTCTACAAGAGGGCCAAGAAATAACGATCCGGTCACCAAGGAGGCATCCATGTACCCGAACGATTTTCGCTACACCAAAGAGCACGAATGGATCAAGGTCGAGGGCGACGAGGCCCTGGTCGGCATCACCGACTTCGCCCAGCACCAGCTCGGCGACATCATCTATGTCGAGCTGCCGGCCGTCGGCAAGGAGCTGGCCCCCCGGCAGTCCATCGGCGTCGTCGAGTCCGTCAAGTCGGTCTCGGACGTCTACGCGCCCGTCCCCGGCGTGGTCACGGCCGTCAACGAGGCCCTCGGCCAGGCGGCCGACCTTCTCAACAAGGACCCCCACGGCCAGGGCTGGATCGTCCGCATCAGGATCAAGGACAAGAAGGACCTCGAGGGCCTGATGACGGCCGGCGACTACGAGAAGTTCCTGGAGGGTCTCGAGCACTGAGGCCGCCCGGCCTGACAAAGGGGTTTTTCCCATGAGCTATCTCTCTCTCAGCGACAAGGACAAGGCGGAGATGCTGGCCCGGACGGGCGCCGGTTCGATCGACGACCTGTTCGGCTGCATCCCCGAAGCCGTCCGCCTCAAGCGGCCGCTCGACCTGCCCCCGGGGGAATCCGAGCTCGAGCTGGTCCGGACGATCGAGGCCCTGGGCCGGAAGAACGCCGGCGCCGGGCGCCTCTCGTTCCTCGGCGGCGGGGCCTACGACCACTTCATCCCGACGGTCGTCGATTACCTCAGCTCCCGGGGCGAATTCATCAGCCCCTACACGCCCTACCAGCCCGAGGTCAGCCAGGGCACGCTCCAGGCCATTTTCGAGTTCCAGACCCTCGTCTGCCAGCTCACCGGCCTGGACATCGCCAACGACTCGCTCTATGACGGCTCCACCGGCGCGGCCGAGGCCGTCCTGATGGCCCAGCGGGTCACGGGACGGAACAAGGTCGTCGTGGCCGGCTCGGTCCACCCGCAGTACCGCGACGTCATCCGGACCTATATCAGGAACCTCGGCATC
Source organism: Acidobacteriota bacterium (assembly GCA_039683095.1). Lineage (NCBI taxonomy): Bacteria > Pseudomonadati > Acidobacteriota > Acidobacteriota bacterium. Next base: position 16,494 of record JBDKSB010000010.1, read on the forward strand.
GAGGCGGTGGAAGTCGGTCCCGGGCCCGACGGGCGCGTCGACAGGCAGGCCCTGGCCGGGCTCCTCGACGACAGGACGGCCGCGGTCGTCTGCCAGTCGCCCAATTTCTTCGGCGTCATCGAGGACCTCAAGGCCTTGTCCGAGGCCGCCCACGCCGTTAAGGCGCTGTCCGTGGCCGTCGTCGCCGAGGCCCTGTCGCTGGGCCTGCTCGAGGCCCCGGGGAAGCTGGGGGCAGATATCGTCACCGGCGAGGCCCAGTCGTTCGGCCTGCCCGTGAGCTTCGGCGGTCCCTACCTCGGCTTCATGGCCTGCCGCAAGGACTTCCTCCGCCAGATGCCCGGCCGGATCACCGGCCAGACGGTCGACAAGGAGGGCCGGCGCGGCTTCGTCCTGACCCTCTCGACCCGCGAGCAGCACATCCGCCGCGAGCGGGCCACCTCGAACATCTGCAGCAACGAGGCCCTCTGCGCCCTCCGGGCGACCATCTTCCTCGAGACCCTGGGCAAGCAGGGCCTCCGGGAGATGGCCTGGCAGAACGCCCAGAAGGCGGCCTACGCGGCCGACCGGCTGACCGCCGTCAAGGGCGTGAAGAGGAGGTTCACCGGGCCCGTTTTCAACGAGTTCGTCATCGAGCTGGCCAAGCCCTGGGCCGCGGTCGACGCCGGTCTCCGGGAGAAGGGGATCGTCGGCGGCTTCGGCCTCGAGGCCGCCTATCCCGGCCTCGGGAGCGCGGCCCTCGTCTGCGTCACCGAGCTCAGGACAAAGGACGAGATCGACCGGCTGGCCCGGACGATCCAGGAGGTCCTGTCATGATCAAGGAGATCCGCGAACCGCTCGTGTTCGAGATCAGCGCGGCCGGCAAGCGGGCCGCCGAGCTGCCCGCCCTGGACGTCCCGGAGAAGAAGGACCTTCTCGCCGGGGTGCCGGTGCGGCAGGAGATCGAAGGCTTCCCCGAGGTCTCCGAGACCGAGATCACCCGCCACTTCACCCGCCTGTCCCAGAAGAACTACTGTGTCGACATGGGCATCTATCCGCTCGGCTCGTGCACGATGAAGTACAATCCCAAGGTCAACGAGCGGCTCTGCGCCCTTCCGGCCTTTGCCGGCTCGCACCCGCTGGCGCCCGCCGACCTCGTCCAGGGGAACCTCGAGCTCATCAAGAAGCTCGAGGCCTGCCTCTGCGAGATCGCCGGCATGGACGCCTTCACCCTCTTCCCGGCGGCCGGGGCCCACGGCGAGCTGACGGGCATGATGCTTGTCCGGGCCGCCCTCACGGCCCGCGGCGATGCCCGCAAGTACGTCCTCATCCCGGACTCGGCCCACGGCACCAACCCGTCGTCGGCCCACATCTGCGGTTACATGGTCAAGGAGATCAAGTCCAACGAGCGCGGCACGATCGACCTGGCCTCGCTGGCCCAGGAGATGACCGGCGAAGTGGCCGCCCTGATGGTGACCAATCCCAACACCCTGGGCGTTTTCGAATCCGACATCTGCAAGATCGCCGAGATCGTCCATGCCAAGGGCGGCCTCCTCTACATGGATGGGGCCAACATGAACGCCCTGACCGGGATCGTCCGCCCCGGGGACATGGGCGTCGACGTCATGCACATCAACCTCCACAAGACGTTCTCGACGCCGCACGGCGGCGGCGGGCCGGGCGCCGGGCCGGTCGGGGTCAAGAAGGAGCTCGTGCCGTTCCTGCCCCTGCCGATCGTCACGGAGAAGGACGGGCGCTACGCCCTCGACTGCGACCGGCCCCTCTCGATCGGCCGCATCCGGGCCTATTTCGGCAATTTCGCCGTCCTCGTCCGGGCCCTCTGCTATATCCTGTCGCTCGGGCCCAAAGGCGTCCGGGAGATCGCCGAGTTCGCCGTGCTCAACGCCAACTACATCCGCAGCAGCCTGGAAGGGGAGTACGACCTCAAGTATAAGACCGCGTCCATGCACGAGTGCGTCTTCTCCGACAAGCTCCAGAAGGAATACGGCGTCACCAACCTGGACATCGCCAAGCGGCTCATCGACTACGGGCTGCACCCGCCGACGATGTCCTTTCCGCTAATCGTTCACGGCGCCCTGATGATCGAGCCGACCGAGACCGAGAGCCGGCGCGACCTCGACATCTTCATCGAGGCGATGCAGGCCATCGCCAGAGAGGCCAAGGACGATCCGCAGGCCCTCCACGACGCGCCCCACGTCACCTACGTCCGCCGGCTGGACGAGGTGGCGGCGGCCAAGTTCCCGGTCCTGCGCTGGGAGAAGAAGGCTTAATGTCCGTCCAGGATCTCATTCTCGGGCTGCACCGCTTCTGGGCCGGGCAGGGCTGCTACCTGGCCCAGACCTACGACGTCGAGGTCGGCGCCGGGACCATGACCCCGGACACCTTCTTCCGCGTCCTGGACAAGCGGCCCTGGCGGGTCGGCTACGTCCAGCCCTCGCGGCGGCCCGATGACGGCCGCTACGGCGAGAACCCCAACCGGGTCCAGAAGCACTTCCAGTACCAGGTCATCATGAAGCCGTCGCCGGACGCGATCCAGGACATCTACGTCCAGAGCCTGCGTTCGCTCGGCGTCGCCCTCGAGGACCACGACCTCCGCTTCGACGAGGACAACTGGGAATCGCCGACCATCGGCGCCTGGGGGGTCGGCTGGCAGGTCATGCTGGACGGCCTGGAGATCACCCAGTTCACCTACTTCCAGCAATGCGGCGGCATCGAGCTCTCGCCCGTCCCGGTCGAGATCACCTACGGCCTGGAGCGGCTGGAGATGTTCCTCGAGCAGAAGGACGACATCTACAACCTCGACTGGTCGGCCGACGTCTCCTACCGGGACCTCCGGCTGCGCGAGGAGAAGGAATTCTCGGAGTACAATTTCCAGGCCGCCTCGGTGACCATGCTCAAGCAGGCCTTCAACGCCTGCCAGAAAGAGGCCGGGCGGCTCATCGCCAGGAACCTGCTGCTCCCGGCCTACGACATGTGCCTCAAGTGCTCGCACAACTTCAACCTGCTCGACTCGCGCGGGGCCATCAGCGTCACCGAGCGGGTCAAGCTGATCTCCCAGATCCGCGCCCTGGTCAATGACATCGCCCGCCGCTACACCGGCGGGAAGGAGGGCGCCTGATGGAATTCCTTCTCGAGCTGCTGACCGAGGAGCTGCCGGCCTCCCACATCCGCGCGGCCCTCGAACAGGTCGAAGCCGGGTTCCGCAAAGAGCTCGCGGACGCCCGCATCGACGTCCATTCGCTCCGGACGCTGGCCACGCCGCGCCGCCTGATCGTCGCCGCCGACCTGGCGGAAGGCCAGGAGGACCGCGAAGAGCTCGTCACCGGGCCGCCCCTGGCCATCGCCAAGGGGCCGGACGGGGCCCTGACGCCCGCCGGCAAGGGCTTCGCCCGTTCCCAGGGCGTCGACGAGAGCCTGCTCGAGGCCGTCCGGACGCCCAAGGGCGAATACCTCGGCTTCAAGCGCCGGGCCAAGGGCACGCCCACGGCCGAGATCCTGGCCGCGGCCGTGCCCCGGGTGCTCGGGTCGCTGACCTTCCCGAAGATGATGCGCTGGGCCGAGAGCCCGTTCCGCTTCTCCCGGCCGATCCACGGCCTGCTCTGCGTCTTCGGCGGCGCGCCGCTGGCCACGTCGTTCGACGGCTTCCCGGCCACGGACGAGACCGTCGGCCACCGCATAGCCGCGCCCGGCCGGATCAAGGCCGCTGACTTCGCGTCCTACCGCGAGGCGCTGGCCCGGAGCTTCGTCATCGTCGACCCGGACGAGCGGCGCAAGATGATCATCGACCAGATGGAGGCCGCCCTGGCCCCGATCAAGGCCAAGGTTTACCCGGACCCCGGGCTCCTCGACGACCTGACCCTCAACGTCGAGTGCCCCCTGGTCATCTTCGGGTCTTTCCCGGAGAGCTTTCTCAGCCTGCCCCTCGAGGTCCTGTCCACGGCCATGCGCGAGGGCCAGAAGCTGTTCTCGGTCGTCCGCGACAAGAAGCAGCTCCCGAACTTCCTGGGCCTGGCCGACGCCCCGGCCGACGCCAAGGGGCTCATCCGCCGGGGCAACGAGCGGGTCCTGCGGGCCCGCCTGGAGGACGCCCGCTTCTTCTGGGACCAGGACCGCAAGGTCCCGTTGGCCGACCGGGCCGAAGGGCTCAAGAACGTCCTCTTCCAGGAGAAGCTCGGCACCTACGAGGACAAGACCCAGCGCCTGAAGAAGATCGCCGGCTACCTCTGCGACCGGCTCGGCGCCGCCGACGAGCGCGAGGCCGCCGTCGAGGCCGCCTCGCTCTGCAAGGCCGACTTGCTGACCGAGATGGTCAAGGAGTTCTCCGGGCTTCAGGGCCGCATGGGCGGGCTTTACGCCAAGGCCGAGGGCCTGCCGGCCGAGGTCGGCCAGGCCATCTACGAGCATTACCAGCCTGTCAGCCTGGAGGACGCCTCGCCGGCCACGACGGCCGGAGCCCTGCTTTCGATAGCCGACAAGATGGACTCGATCGTCGGGAGCATCGGCGTCGGCCTCCAGGTCAGCGGCTCGAGCGATCCGTTCGGCCTGCGCCGCAACGCCCAGGGCGTCTGCAAGGTCGTCCTCGACCGCAAGCTCCGCTTCTCGTTCCCGCTCCTCGTCGACCGCGTCCTGGCCGTCTACGGGGACCGCCTGACCCTGGCCCGGGCTGAGATCAAGGCGGCCACCCTGGACTTCTTCGCCGGGCGCCTGCGCTTCATCCTGGAGAAGAAAGGCTGCCGCTACGACCTCGTCAATGCCGCCCTTGGCCCCGGCGTCGACCAGATCCTCGACGTTCAGGCCCGGGTCGAGGCCCTGGATGCCTTGAAATCAAGCCCCCAGTTCGAGCCCTTCATCCTGATGGTCAAGCGCATCAACAACATCATCAAGGGCCTGCCGGCGGCCAAGGTCAATCCCGACCTTTTCGTCGAGAAGGAGGAGCGCGAGCTGGCCTCGACGCTGTCGATCGTCGGCAGCAACGCCCTGCCCATGATCGCCCGGGGGGACTTCGCCCGGGCCCAGGGCATCATCTTCAGGCTCCAGCCCGTGCTCAACACCTTTTTCGACAAGGTCCTGGTGATGGCCGAGGACAAGAAGACCCGGCAGAACCGGCTGGGGCTGCTCCAGTCGATCTCGAAGATGCTGCTGGGGATCGCGGACTATTCGCAGGTCGTCGTCGAAGGGGAGAAGGCGGCCAGGCCGAAGGGCTCGCGGTAGGGGCTTGGTTCAGGCGGCGGGGCCGCCGCCCTCGGACGGGCCGACCGGGTTCTCGGGCTCCACGAACTTCGTTTCCAGCGCCACGATCCTGGTCAGGATCTGGGGCGCGTTCTGGCGCTTCTCGAGCCCGTAGGGCTCGAACTGGACGCCGACCTGATACTTGTAGCTCTTGCCCGTGTTGAAGGTCGACCAGCGCACCCGCCCGTTGAGATCGAGGGGCGCCCGCTCGCCGGGCACCGTCAGCTGGAGCCGGATGCGCGACTTGAACTTCAGGGGTTTCTGGGTCAGGAAACGGACGCCGCCGCGGCTGATGTCCAGGACCGGGCAGAACTCCTCGTCGGTCCCGGCCTTGGAGGAGAACAGGCGCACGACCCGGTAGGAGACGGTCGCGCCGTTGATCCTGAACCTCTGGCAGAGCCGCTTTTCCACTTCCTTGTTGCCCATGGAGGTCCTCCGTTCTCTCAGGCCGAGGTCGCGGGCCTGGCTCGCGAAGCTCCTCCGGGAAGCCCCGCCTCACGCAGAGATATACCAAAGGCCGCGGGCCGAAGTCAAATCCGGATCATTCTTCCTTGAGGATGACGGCCCGGGACGGGGGCAGGGTGATAGAGGCCCGGGCCGAGACCGATTGGTCGGCGGACGTCGTCCGGGAATAGGCGAAGGACAGGCTGCTGACCTTCTGATAAGAAGGCGGAACTGGTTTGGGCGGCTTCTTGGCCACCAGGTCCTTGATGGATTTGTAGGCCAGGGCCAGGGCATCGAGGATGTTGACGCCGCTCATCATCGGGTCGTTCTTGGCGGGCGGCATGTAGGGCTTCTGGCCCGGCAGCAGCGGGCCGCCGAGAGGGAAGGTGAACGGCGTCGCCCGGGCGGCTATCTTCCGGCTCTTCAGGACGAGCTTGCCGTCGACGTAGAGCGAGATCTCGCCTTCCCGGATGGGCCTGAGCGGGACGCTGCTCGGGGCGGCCAGGAAGTCGTCCCGGCGGATGGGCGCCGGGGCCGGACCCACGTCGGCGATCTCGACGCGCACCCGGATCGGCCGCCGGCAGATGATGTCCCCGGCCTTGAGATCCAGGATGAACTCGTAGGTGTCCGAACGGTCGAACAGGCCCCGGAGAGGGATGGTCAGGATGTGGAAGCCTTTCGGCCACGATCCCCCTTCGAGGACATAGGGCCCGAGCGAGATCCGGTAGAGGGCCTGGTTCAGCAGCTCGAGGCCGATGTCGACCGAGGCGGGGATGCCCGTCGCCGGCGTCCTCGAATAGGACAGGAGGTTGATGTCGTGGACGAGGGGATAGGTCCGTTTCCAGGAGGCCCAGAAGCCGAGGAGCTCCCGCAGCGGGCCGACGTCGAGGAAAGCGTAGTCGGGGTCGTTGTCCTGATAGGTCTCGAAGTAATCCGCCGCGAGGTCCCGCTCGGCCTGCTTGTCGCCGCACCTGGCGGCGAGATAGGGCAGGATGAACGCGGCCGTCCGCCTGTCCTCGGCTTCGAGCTTCTTGGCTTCAGCGGCCAGGAAGAGCCAGGCTCCCCGATAGTCCCGGTCCGGGCTGAGACGGGCGTTCAGCTCCGACTTCCAATCGGCCCGCAGAACGGCCGCCGCCGCCAGGACGAGGACCAGGGCCGTCGCGATGCGCTTAGTCATTGTAGACGAACTCGAAGGTGATCTCGAGGAGGTCGCCGGGGAAATCGGCGGGCAGGGCCGGGAAGGGCAGCGAGGCGCGGAGAGCGTCCAGGGCGGCCCGGTCGAGGGCCTCGATGCTGGTGCCTTCGACGATCTCGATCGAATCGAGCGCGCCCGTTTTCTTGATGACCACGATCATGCCGATCTTGGCGCCGACGGGCACCTCGGGCACGGCCGGCAGCATCCAGTTGATCTGAAGCCGGTCGATGACCTTGGTCGCCCAGGGCAGCAGATCGTAGCCCTTGAGCGGGATGGAGATCCCGACGCGCTGGCCCCCTCCTCCTGCGCCGACCCCGCCGCCTCCACGGCCGCCGCGGCCGCGGCCGTAGCCGCTCGCCCCGCCGTAGGCGCTGCGGTCGAACCTGGAGAAATCCGGAAGGGGGGCGCCGCCCGCGACGCCGGGCGGACCCGGCGGGGTCCCCGGAGGGGCCAGCGGAACGGTCAGGGACGACTTGCCGTGGACCGCCAGGGACTCGCGGAATTTAGAGGACAGGGAGGGAATGGCCGAACCCGCGCCGGGCGGCGGGGCGAGCCATCCGGGCCCCGGCGCGCCGGGAAGGGATGGTTCTCCGCCCCCGGCCGGTCCGGCGGGCCCGGCTTCACCGCCGGCGGCGGCGGTCTCTTCGTAGGCCGCGGCGGCCGGCCGGCGCTGGCCCGGGGCTCCGGCCGGCGCCCCGCCCGGAAGATCGGCCAGGCCCCTGCCCCCCACGACTTTGGGGATGGAAACCTTGAGCGGCGGGACGAGGACGACGCTGCGGACCTCTTCCTGTGGACCGGGAAAGATCTTGACGGTGACCTTTCCATAGTAAACGACCAGGCCCAGAATGGCGTGGAAGAGCACCGTGACCAGGATGCCGGCGATCCGGTCGCGGCGCGGCGGCTTTCCCGGCCTGGGCGTGGAGAAGGAGTCTTCGAACATATTTATGGGCCGGACCATTATATTACAATCCCGTCCGGCCCCGAAGCGTTACAGCAAGCGCGCGGCCATTTTCGCCGCCGGCGGGAGGAGACGAGCCCGGGACGCCCATCGCGCCTTCTTCGAACGGGGGAAAACCGGCCGTGCGCCTCCGTCGAACGGCGGGCCAGGAAAAGGTGGAGATCAATGACGGGGCGAAAGAACAAGGAAAAGGAAGCTGAGTGCGTTGAGGATGGCCAGGCGAAGGATGAGGGCGGGGATGCCGTAGAGAGGGATGATCAGGGCCGAGGCCAGGACGACGCCCGCGAACGAGGCCAGCAGGTCGATGGCGTAAGCCTGCCCGGGATGGGCCGTTTGCCGAAGGAGCCTTCGGTTGGCGGCGACAAAGAGGTACCCGCCCAGGACGCCGAAGCCGAAGAGGACGGCGAACGGCACGGCTTCCCCCCCGGTCCCGGCGATGATCCGGAGCGTGAGGAGCAGGAGGATCGCGAACGCGCCCTGGACCGCGGCCAGCTCGAAGCCCCCCGGCCGCTTGCGGGCCCGGGCCGCGACCGCCCCGAGGACGAGCCCGGCCATGAACAGGGCCAGGAGCAGGGGGACCTTGCCGTAGACGCAGCCGAAGCGGGCCTGGAAAGCGATGAACACGCCCAGCTCCACGGCCATCGTCGTGAAACCCATGACCCCGACGGGCACCAAGAAGCGCGCCGGCGAGCGCCTCCGGAAGAGGGCCATGATCGCCAGTCCGAGCCCGAAGAGGGCCAGGGGTGCGTCCAGGATCCAGCCCGGGGAGATCCTGGCCGCGGCCCGCAGGACCCGGGCCTCGGCGCCGCCGAACTGGCCGGCCCACAGGATAGAATGGAAGTAATAGCTCACCGGGACCAGGTCGCGGTTGATCCTGGCGCCGGGACCGGAGATCTTGGCGGCCAGGTATTCCACGCGGGCCGGGTCGAGGCGGGCCGGAAGCATGCCCGGGCTCAGGTAACGGAGGGCAAGACCCAGCCGTTCGATGGACGCCGAGAGCCCGGCGGGGTCGAGCGACAGCGGCCCGTCGGAAGCCAGGAAGACGCAATTCTCGCCGGGGACGGCCCGGACATTGGGGAACACGACCTGGAGGGTCGCCGCGATCGAGCTCAGGAATTCGGCGAGTGACCCGCTGATATAGTTCTCGGCCGAGGGGACGACGAAGCTGAAGATCCCGGCCGGCGAAAGCCTGACCCGGACCTGGGCGAAGAACTCCCGGGTGTAATACCGGTTGATCTGGGCCGTGGCCGGCTCGGGCAGGTCGAGGAGGATGGCATCGTAGCGGTCGCGGGACCCGGCGATGAAGGCCCGGCCGTCCCGATAGAAGATGCGCACGCGGGGGTCGTCGAGCGCGGCCCGGTCCGGCCCGGTCAGGTACGTTCTGGCCAGCCTGATGACCGCCGGGTCGAGCTCGACGCAATCGACGCGGACGCCGGGGTGCTTCAGGGCCTCGGCCGCCCCTCCGCTGGCCCCGCCGCCGACGAGCAGGACCGCGCGGGGCCCGTCGCGCTGCAGCAGGGCGAAGTGGACCGCCTCCTCGGCCGCGCCCACGTCGGGATGGGAGAAAACGGCCAGCCCGTTGTCGAAGAAAGTGACCTGCTCCCCGGTGCGGATGACCTGCAGCTTGCCGTAGGGCGTGTCCCCGGAAGCGGCCAGCCGGAGAGGGGCCCAGGCCGCTTTCTGGGCCCGGAGATCGAACGCGGCCAGGCCGGCGGCCAGGACGAGCGCCAGGGCGAGGAGGGCCCGCCGCCGTCCCGGCTTCATCCCGGAGAGGGCGGCGACGGCCGCGGCCGCCGAGACTATGGCGGCCCCCTGCCAGTTGGAAAAGCGCGGTATGAGGGCGAAACTGACGACGAGCCCGGCCGTCGCGGCGCCGGCCGATTCGAGGATGTAGACCGTCGGGACATCCCCGCCGAGGAGGCGGGCGTTGAGCGTGAAGCCGCGCCCCAGCGGGAAGTTCAGGAGCAGTCCCAGCAGGAAGGCGAACCCGAGCGCGGGGAGCAGGCCCGTCAGCTCGGCCGGCAGGATGCCCATGAGCCTGTGGGAGAACCTCAGGGCGGCCAGGCCGGTAGCGAAGAGGACGATGGCCAGGCCGTAGAAGCCGGCCAGGCCCGGCCCCGTCGCGGCCCGTTCGCGGCGCGGCCGGATGAGGCTCCCGATCCCGCCCCAGAAGAGCCAGCAGCCGAGGAAGAGGCCGAAGGTGAGCTCGTTGCCGTAGAACTCGGCGCTGAACTCCCTCAGGAGATAGGCCTGGAAGGCCGTGGCCAGGAAGCCCAGGAGGAAGGGCGGCAGCCAGGGCTTCAGGCCCAGATCCCCGGGATCGGCGTGCCGCATGACTCGCACTTGCCCTTCTTCAACCGGAGCGCCTCGATCTTGAACCCGAACCTGGAAATGACCTTCCGCCCGCAGCCGGGACAATACGTGCTCTCGGCCTCGTGGCCGGGGACGTTGCCGATGTAGACGAAGCGCAGTCCCTCTTCGAGGGCCGCGCGCCTGGCGGCCTCGAGCGTCGAGACGGGGGTCGGGGGCAGGTTCTTGACCAGGTACATCGGCTGGAACCGCGAGAAATGGACGGGAACGCGATCGCCGGCCTCGGCCCTGATCCACCGGCACATGTCCCGGATGGTCGCCAGGTTGTCGTTGAGCGTCGGGATGACCAGGACGACGATCTCGAGCCAGACCTTGGACTTGGCCACGATGCGTATGGTTTCCAGGACGGTCTTGAGTGAGCCGCGGACATACTCGTCGTAGAACGCTTCGGTGAAGCCCTTGAGGTCGACCTTGACGGCGTCGACGACCTGCAGGAGCTCGGCCAGGGGCTCCGGGTTGATGTGACCGGCGGTCACGACGACGTTCCGGACGCCGCGGCGCCGGGCCCGGACGGACGTATCGTACATGTATTCGAAGAAGACGGTCGGCTCGGTATAGGTATAGGCGATCGACGGGCAGCCGGCGCCGGCGGCCCGGGCCGCGGCGGCCTCGGGCGGCAGGTCGAAGGCCTCGACCTGCTCGGGCCGGACCTGGGAGATCTCCCAGTTCTGGCAGAACTTGCAGTTGACGTTGCAGCCGGCGGTCGCCAGCGACAGGGCCGAGGTGCCCGGCAGGACATGGAAAAAAGGCTTCTTCTCGATGGGGTCGATATTGAGGCTGCAGGCCTTGCCGTAGACCAGCGTGTAGTAATCGCCGCCGATGTTCTCCCGGACGCCGCAGTAGCCCCGTTCCTTGTCGCCGAGCCGGCAGAGCCGCGGGCAGAGCCGGCATTCGATCTCCCGGTCGGGGAGCTTGACGTAGTGGCGGGCCTCGACCCTGGAGAGATTGGGCCCGGCCGCCGCCTCGCTCAGCCGGCGGCCGATCGCGGGCAGCCCCGCGCCCAGGGCCAGGCCGGCGCCCGCCGCGCCCCGGAGGAATCCTCGCCGGTTCATGCGACCTCCTCCTCGACCGTCTCTATCGCGGCCGGGTCGGCCGTCCCCAGGCCCATCCGCTCGGCCGTCCGCAGGTAGCCCGGCGCCCGCCCTTCTTCCTCGAGCGTCGGCAGGCCGGCGCCGGCCCGGAGGCGCTCGATGATCGTCCAGCCGGCCCGGTCCGCGGCCACGGGGTCGAGGCTGAAGACCAGGCCTGCGTACCTGGCCGCCCAGCGGGCGTGGTACGACGGCCCCTTGTGGAATTGGACCAGGAGGGCGTCGATGATGGTCAGGCGGTGCCGCGACTTGACCGGCGGCGCGTCGAAGACCTCGGCCACGGCCGGGTCGCAGCGATGATCGTGATACTTGTTGGGATTGTGGATGGCCCCGAAATAGTTCTTCATGCCGGCCGTCACGCCGGCCATTCCATGGTCCTTGAGGATGGCCAGGCTGATCGAGGCCGTGACGAATTCGGTCAGGATCCGCGAGAACAGGCTGCCCACGCCGAGGTGGTCGACGAGGTCCGGGCCGTAGCCGACGCCATCCGTGTCCGTGCCGAAGACGCGAACGCCGCCGCGCCCGGCGTTGGGAGCGTACCCGGCGTCGCGCAGCTCGCGCGTCGTCCGGTCCCAGATGAACAGGTCCTTCTCGGCCAGTCCGGCCGCGGCCAGCCTCCGGGCCAGGCCGAGCGCGACCTCGGGCCGGGTGCTGATGGCCCGGCCGCCGATGGTGTTGACCTTGATGCCGACGCGATCGCCCGGCCGGAAGAGGAAGCCCGCTGTCTCCGTCCCCGTCCCGCCTTTCCCGAGCCGGGCGAAGCCCCGATCGAACATCGCGGCGACGACGGCCGGATCGGGATCCCCGGCTGCGGTCCAGGCCCGGGCGGACCTGACGATGACGACGCGCGCCTTGGCCATTTCTTTTCCATGATGGGCCAATCGGCGGGGCCTGTCAACCAAGGGGCCGGCTTGATAACTCCGCCCCCGTCCGTTATAGTAAGCGTGATCCGAGAGCGAGGAGGCTGACCATGAAAAGCGCCCGGTTTCACGTCGGGCCGGCGGTTCCGGCCGGCCTGGCGGTCATAGGCCTTCTTCTCGCCGGGGCCGCGTCTGCCCAGACGCGGCCGGCCAGTCCGGCGCTGGCCGCCCTCGCGCCCGATCTCCCGGGCTGGTCCCGCACCGAAGCCCCGCGCAGCTACTTTCCCGACAACCTCTTCGAGTACATCGACGGGGCGGCCGAGAGTTACCTGAGCTACGATTTCCGGGAGCTCCTGGTCGTCGATCTGGAGAAGAAGGGCACGCCGGCGACCCTGACCGTGGAGATCTATGACATGGGCCTTCCGGTCAACGCCTTCGGCATCTTCGGCGCCGAGCGCTATCCCGAGAACAAGCCGGTCGGCCTGGGCGACCTGGGCTATGTCGAGGGCGAAGCCCTGAACTTCCTGGCCGGCCGCTACTACGTCAAGATGCTTGCCTTCGGCCTCGGCGCGGCCCCGGAATCGATCCTGGCCGAGGCGGGAGGCCGGATTGCCGCGGCCATCAAGGGCGCCGGCGGCGCGAGCGGGCTTCCGGCCCTGGTCCGGGCCTTCCCGGGCCGGGACCTCGCGGCCCGGAGCGAGCGCTACATCAAAAAGAACTTCATGGGGTACGACTTCCTTCACGACGGTTACGTCGCCGCCTACAAGTCGGGAGGCAAGGAGCTGGAGGGCTTCTTCATCGACGCCGGTTCAGAGCCAGAGGCCGCGGCCATGATGGACAAGCTCCTTGACGCCCTGAAGGCCGACGGCCAGGCCGTGGAAACGGCGGGGCCCCTGGCCCACGCCCGGAACCGCTACGGCCAGCACCTCTACATCGGCCGGGCCGGCGCCGTTCTCTGCGGGGCCATGCGCGTCCCGGACGGGCTCGAGGCGGCCGGCCGCTCGCTGGCCGAGGCCCTGATTGGTGCCATGTCGGGCCGGGCGGCTTCGAATCAGGGGGCGGCGTGACGGACCCGGCCGCCGCGGATGACGGCCGTTATCTCAGGTTCGGCCTCGCCGTCGTCCTGCTCGCCGTCGCCGGCCTCGTCCTGAAAGCGGCCCGGCCCGTCCTCATCCCCTTCATCCTGGCCGTTTTCCTGTCCTACATCATCGATCCCGCGCTGACGTTCCTGACCGGCTGCCGCTGCCCGCGGCCCCTGGCCGTGATCATCGTCCTGGGGATGATGTTCGTCGCCCTGTATCTTCTCGGCGTCCTCGTCTACTCGAGCGGCAAGGCCTTCGTGGCCGATCTGCCGAAGTACCAGGAGCGCCTCGGGGACATCGGCCGTTTCCTGGAAAAGGGGATGGGGCGGTTCAGGATCGACGTCCCCTCGGCCCTCGGCAGCCTGGACGTCGACAAGATCGGAGGCTTCGTCATCAAGGCCATCGGCCCGTTCTTCAGCGTCCTGGGCAACCTCCTTCTTGTTTTCATCTTCCTGGCCGCCATCGTCGCCGGCCGGGGCCGGGCCGAGAAGAAGATCAGCCGGGCGATCGGGGACGGCCAGGCCGGCCGCGTGCGCGTGGTCATGGACCGGATCAACGTCGAGATCCGGAAGTACATCGTCCTCAAGACCCTGATCAGCCTGGCCAACGGGTTGGAGGTCTGGCTGGTCCTGACGCTCTTCGGGGTCGATTTCGCCGCCCTGTTCGGCCTGCTGGCGTTCCTGCTGAACTTCATTCCCAACATCGGCTCGGCTGTCGCCACCATCCTCCGCGTCGGGTTCGCCTTTTTCCAGTTCGGGACCTTCTGGACGCCGTTCCTGGTCCTGGTCATCACGGTGGGCATCGACGAGATCCTGGGCACGATCGTCGAACCCCGGGTCCTGGGCAAGGGCTTGGACCTCAGCCCGCTGCTCGTCTTCTTCTCGCTGATCTTCTGGGGCTGGCTGTGGGGCATCCCGGGCATGATCCTGTCCGTCCCGCTGACCGCGGTCGTCAAGATCGGCTGCCAGAACATCCCGGCGCTCCGGCCGGTCGCGGTCCTGATGGGGCAGTGACGGGAAGGGGAGCGCGGAACTCGCGGCTCAGGGCAGGACGAGATCGTCGGCCTCGATGACGAAAGCCTCCGGCGAGATGCGCCGGATCTTGCGGCCGAAGAACGACCGGAGGGCCTTTTCGGCGGCCGACTGCTCGGCGGTCTTCTTGGACGCCCCCTTGGCCTTGGCCAGGACCTTGTCCCCGAGGCAGACCTCGACGGCGAAGGTGCGCTTGTGCGCCGGGCCCTTCTCCGAAACCAGGCGGTACGACGGCGCGGCCAGCCCGGCCTTCTGGCAGATCTCCTGGAGCGCGGACTTGGCGTTGTTGATGGTTTGGGAGCCGGACTTGATCGGCTTCAGGGACGAGCCGAGGAAGCGGGAGACGAAGGTCCGGGCCGCCTCGAACCCGCCGTCGAGGTAGATGGCGCCGGCCAGGGCCTCGAACGCGCCGGCCAGGATGGACACTTTCTTCCTGCCGCCGCACTTCTCCTCGCCCCGGCCGAGGAGGATGGCCCGGTCGAGCTTGATGGCCCGGGCCAGGTTGGCCAGGGCCAGGGTGCTCGATGCCGAGGCCTTGAGCTTCGACAGCTCGCCCTCGTTCCGCTCCGGGAAGGCGCGGAGGAAGAACTCCGCGGCGACCAGGCCGACGACCGAATCTCCCAGGAACTCGAGCTGCTCGTTGTCCTCGGGCGCGCCGGGCCTGGCCTCGAAGGCGTGGGAGCTGTGAGTCAGGGCCTTCTCCAGGAGGGCCCGGTCCCGGAAGACGTATCCCGCGGCGTTCTCCAGGCGCTCGAGCCTCTTAGCGTCCTTGCTCAAGTCCGCCCCTCCGGGCCGGCGCCGTCGAAGGGATAGGCGATCCGGCCGCCGACCATGGTCAGGACCGGGGCGCCGATGAGCTTCCAGCCGTCGAAGGGCGTGTTCCGGCCCTTGGACTCGAAGCGGGTCTTGTCGATCGTGACCGGCCGGTCGAGGTCAAGGACCGTCAGGTCGGCGTCGGCCCCGGGCTCGATCCGGCCCTTGGCGGCGAGCCCCAGGAGGCGGGCCGGCCGGGCGGACATGAGCTCGACGAAGCGGGCCAGCGTGATCGCGCCCGGCCGGACCAGCCGGTCGAGGACGAGCGGGACGGCGGTCTCGAGCCCGACGATGCCGAACGGGGCGTCCGCGAACTCGCGGGCCTTCTCGGCCGCGGTGTGGGGGGCGTGATCGGTGGCGATAACGTCCACGGCGCCGGTCCTCAGCCCCTCGACCAGGGCGGCCCTGTCCGCGGCCGAGCGCAGGGGCGGGTTCATCTTGTAGTTCGTGTCGGGTGACGGGATGTCGTCGTCGGTCAGCAGCAGGTGATGGGGCGTGGCTTCGGCCGAGACCCGGACGCCCCGGGCCTTGGCTTCGCCGACCAGGCGGACGCCGCCCGCCGTCGACAGGTGGGCGATGTGGACCCTGGTCCCGGTGGCTTCGGCCAGGATGATGTCGCGGGCGGTCATGACGTCCTCGGCCGCCGCCGGTATGCCGGCGAGGCCCAACCGGGCCGAGGCGGGGCCTTCGTTGACGACGCCGCCTTCGGCCAGGGATCGGTCCTCGCCGTGGTCGTCGATGAACCGGCCGGCCGCGGCCGCAGCCTCGAGGGCCCGGCGCATGATCCGGCTGTCCGTGACGGGCCGGCCGTCGTCCGAGAAGGCGACGGCGCCGGCGGCGGCCAGGCCGGCCATGTCGACGAGCTCCGTGCCGCCCGAGCCCCGCGTCACGGCGGCGATGGGGAGAACGTTGGCCAGTCCGGCCCGGCGGGCCTCGGCCAGGACGCGCTCCGTGGTTTCGCGCCGGTCGTTGACCGGCCTGGTGTTGGGCATGGCGCAGACGGTCGTGAAGCCGCCGCGGACGGCCGCCCTCGAGCCGGTCAGGATGGTCTCCTTGGCCTCGTCGCCCGGCTCCCGGAGATGGGCGTGGAGGTCGATGAGGCCCGGCACGACGACGAGCCCGGTCAGGTCGACCGCCCGGGCCGCCGGCGCCTGGAGCCCCGGACCGACGGCCGCGATCCGGCCGCCGTCCACCAGGATGTCAGCCAAGGTATCGAGCCCGCGCGCGGGATCGACGATCCGGCCGCCTCGGAGGAGGATCACCGCTTCCTCGCCCCGGCGATCTTGACCGGCTCGGTGATGACGATCTCTTCGCTGCCGTCCGTCTCCCGCAGCCGGACCCGGACGTGCTCGCGCCGGGAGGTCGGCAGGATCTTGCCGATGTAGTCGGGGCAGATGGGCAGCTCCCGGTGACCCCGATCGACGAGGACGGCCAGCTGGACCGACTGGGGCCGGCCCCTGGCGATGACGGCGTCCATGGCCGCCCGGATGGTCCGGCCGGTCATCAGCACGTCGTCGACGATCACGACGTTCTTCCTGAGGACGGGGAAGCCCAGGCCGGCGGCATAGAGCCTATCCTTGGCCGGTTTGACCGGAACGTCGTCCCGGAAGTGGCTGTAGTCGAGAAGCCCGGCCGGGATCTCGACGCCTTCGAGCTCCTTGATCTGGCGAGCCAGGCGCCGGCCGATGGCCAGGCCCCGGGGCTTGACCGCGACGATGACCAGGCTCTTGAGGTTCCGGTTCCGTTCGATGATCTCGGTGGCCACGCGGGCCAGGACGCGCCGGATCCGGGTGGCGTCCATGATCCGGGCCTTGGTCTTTTCTTCCATGCGATCGCTCCTGCGTGGAGGGATGTCCCGTCCTCTGAACATGCCTAAACCCGGCGGAAATGTCAACCCCGGCGGGCAAACCAGGCCCGGGCCGTCCCGACGTCCCGCCCGATGGCCGCGGCCAGGGCCTCGACCCCGGAGAAGGCCCGGGTCGGGCGGATCTTGCGCTCGAACCGGACCGTGAGCCCGGCCCCGTAGAGCGGGCCGCTGAATTCCAGGAGCAGGGTCTCGACGCTCAGCGGGTGGGACCCGAAGGTCGGGTTCGTGCCGATGCTGGTGACCGAGGGATAGGCCCGGCCGCGGCAAAGGGTCTCGGTGATGAACACCCCTTCCGGCAGGATCTCGTTCGCGGTCTCCAGGTTGGCCGTGGGGAAGCCGATCAGCCGGCCCCGCTGCCGGCCGCGGACGACCCGGCCGGCGACCTCGTAGGGACGGCCGAGCAGCCTGGCCGCCTCGCCTACCCGGCCGAGACCGAGGAGGCGGCGCACCCGGGTCGAGCTGACGGCCTGGCCGCCGCGGACGACCGGCGGCACGACATGGACGCCGAGCCCGGCCGGCCGGCCGAGCAGCCGGAGCGCCGTGACGTCGCCGCGGCGCTCCCGGCCGAAGCGGAAGCTCCGGCCGACGACGACCTCGCGGGCGCCCAGGTCCCGGCGCAGGACGCCGTCGACGAAGGCCGGCCCGTCGAGGCGGGCGAAGGCCCGGTCGAAAGGGATGACGACCACGGCGTCGACGCAGGTGGCCCGGAGCCGGTCCAGCCGCTGGGCCGGAGTGTCGATCATCCGCACGGATCGCAGGCCCAGGACCCGTTCGGGATGGGGCTCGAAGGTCAGGACGAGGGAGCGCAGGCCTGTCCGCGCGGCCAGCCGGCAGAGCCGGTCCAGGATCCGGCGGTGGCCGATGTGGAGCCCGTCGAAGTTGCCCACGGCCACGGCGGCCGGGCGGGGACGGAAACGGGGATCGTCGAGGCCGCGGTAGACGACCATGCCTACATCTTCACCATCTCGGCTTTCTTCAGGTAGGCCAGCTTGAGCTGGTCGAGGACGCCGTCGAGGAACTTCTGTTCCTCTTCCCCGAGGTTGCCCTTGGTCCGGTCCCGGAGCAGGTCGAGGAGGTCGATATTCCGCTTGGCCAGAGGCAGGCTCTCGCGGCGCTCGCCGGTCCCGGGCTCCTCGACGAGGCCGAGCTGGACGAGGGCCGGGAAGTAGAGGAGGATGACGATGGAGCTGAATTCGAGGGGCGGCAGGAAGTCCGGGCCTTCCGCTTCGCCGGGTTTATTGTCGTCAGGGGTCATTTCGCGTTCCTTGGGCCGGCGGCCGCGGCCGTCTTCTTGCGCAGGACGAGGGCGGCCTTGATGAATTCGTCGAGATCGCCGTCGAGGACCCGGTCGGTGTCGCCGGTCTCGACGCGGGTGCGCAGGTCCTTGATCATGCGGTAGGGGTGGAGGACGTAGGAGCGGATCTGGTTGCCCCAGGCGATGTCCGACTTGGCGTCCTCGAGCTTCTCCAGCTTCTCGTTCTGCTTGCTCTTCTCGAGATCGTAGATGCGGGCCTTGAGGACCTTCATGGCCATGGCCTTGTTCTTGTGCTGCGAACGCTCGTTCTGGCAGGCCACGACGATGCCGGTCGGCAGGTGGGTGATGCGCACGGCCGAGTCCGTCCGGTTGACGTGCTGGCCGCCGGCCCCGGAGGACCGGTAGGTGTCGATGCGCAGGTCCTCGGGATTGATCTCGACCTGGATGTCCTCGTCGACCTCGGGGTAGACGAAGACGGCGGCGAAGGAGGTGTGACGCCTCTTGGCGGCGTCGAACGGCGAGATGCGGACCAGCCGGTGGACGCCGGTCTCCTGGCTGAGATTGCCGAAGGCGTAGTCGCCCTCGAAGCTGATCGTGGCGCTCTTGAGGCCGGCCTCTTCCCCGGGTTGGTTGTCGAGGATCTCGGTCTTGAAGCCCCGGCGCTCTCCGTAGCGCAGATACATGCGCATGAGCATCTGGGCCCAGTCCTGGGATTCCGTCCCCCCGGCGCCGGGATGGATGGTCAGGATGGCGTTGCGCGCGTCGTCGGCCTCGTAGAACAGGGCCCGGAGCTCGGCCTCCCGGAGGTCGGCCTCGAGCCGGCCGACTGCCGTTTCGACGTCGGCGTCGACGCTCTCGCCCTCGGCCGCGAGCTCGGCCAGGACCTCGAGATCCTCCTTCTGGGTCAGGATGCGCTTGAAGAACTGGAGGTCCTTCTCGAGGAGCTTCTTCTTCTGCTGGAGGGACTGGGACGTCTTCTGGTCCTGCCAGACCTCGGGGGAGGCCAGGCGGTCATTGATCGATGCCAGCTCGGCGGTCTTGTGATCTAGGTCAAAGAAAACCTCGGACCTCCTCGACTTTCGCGAAGAGGCCGTTGAGGCGGGTCTTGAGATCGAGGGCTTTGCTGTCGACTGGTGTCATCGGGTCCTTCCTTTGGAATAAGGCCGGCTGGTCAATCGTGGACGACGCGAAAATCCGTCTTCTTCCGGGCCGCCGAGTTCAGCTTGGCCAGGAGGTCGACGGCGCGGTCCCGGGAGGCGTAGCCGCCGAGCCAGATCCGGTACCAGGTCTTGGTGTCCGTGGGCCTGGGGTTGGCCACGACCGCGGTATATCCCTGTTTCTTGTATTTGTCCGCCGCGGTCTGGGCCTGGGAGCGGTCGGTGTAGGCGGCGACCTGGACATAGTAAAGCGCCTTCTTCGTCTCGGCCGCCGGCTTCCCGTCCGGGGTGGTTTCCCTGGGGGCCGGTTTGGGCGCCGGGACTGCCGCGGCGGGCGGGGCGGCGACGGACGCGGCAGGCAGCGTTCCGGCGCCCGACGGGTTCGGCGCCGCGGCCGGGCCGGCGGTCCCGGGCGTGCTTTCAGCGGCCGTCCCGGCGGCCGTTTCGGACGGGGTCGGCTTGACCGGAGGCTCCTTGATCGGCTCGGGGATCTGCTGGGTGACGATCTGGGTCGGGGCGGCGACGGCCTGCTTCTTGCCGACCGAAACGCCGAGCAGGAAAATGAGCACCCCCAGGGCCAGGACGCCCAGGAAGATGACGACGAGGAGGCTGCTCGAGACCTGGATCTCCCGGAAGTCTTTGTTCTTCATCAGCTGGTCTTTTTCTCCTGGCTCCTATCATAGGTGAAGGCCTTCAAAAGCTCAAGGGGCAGGGGGAAGACGATGGTCGAGTTCTTCTCCGTGGCGATCTCGGTCAGTGTGCTGAGGAAGCGAAGCTGGAGGGCCTGGGGGTTCTGGGAGATGATGTCGGCGGCCTGGGTCAGCTTTTCGGCGGCCTGGAATTCGCCGTCGGCGTGGATGACCTTGGCCCGGCGCTCGCGCTCGGCCTCGGCCTGCCGGGCGATGGCCCGGACCATGTTCTCCGGCAGGTCGACCTGCTTCATCTCGACCAGCTGGACCTTGATGCCCCAGGGGTCGGTATGCTGTTCGATGATCTCCTGCAGGCGGGCGTTCAGCTTGTCCCGCTCCGAGAGAAGGTCGTCCAGGGGGACCTGGCCGAGAAGGCTCCGCAGGGTCGTCTGGGCCAGTTGCGAGGTGGCGTAGATATAGTCCTGGACCTCGAGCACGCACTTGAGCGGCTCGATGACCCGGAAATAGAGGACGGCGTTGACCTTGACCGTGACGTTGTCCTTGGTGATGACGTCCTGCGGCGGGATGTCCATGGTGATCAGCCGCAGGCTGATCCGGACGATGCGGTCGATCGGCGAAAAGACGAGGATGATGCCCGGGCCCTTGGGGCGGGGCAGAACCCGGCCGAGCCGGAAGATGACGCCGCGCTCGTATTCGCGCAAAATCTTGATCGAGTTGAGGATGTAGAGGACGACCAGAGCGGCGATGATGATCGGATAGGTTATCATGGGGACCTCCTGTTCGGGCGATCAGATTTTTTCGACCCTTATCTTCAGGCCGTCGAGGAACTCGACGATCTTGACCTTGTCGCCGGCGCGGATCGGCTCGCCCCGGGTCTCGGCCTGCCAGAGCTCGCCGTGGACGAAGACCCGGCCGGCGGGGGAGAGATCGGTCCGGGCCGTGCCCGTCTCGCCGATCATGCCTTCGCGGCCGGTCGTCGCCCTGCGGGCGTGGGCTTTGAGGACGAGAGTCACGAGGAACAGGACGATGACGGCGAAGCCGAGCACGACCGGCAGGACGAAGTTCAGGCTGGGCCGCATCTCGGAGATGGGGGCCTTGACCAGCATGAGCGAACCGATGATCATGGCGACGATCCCTCCGACGGCCAGCATGCCGAAGCTCTGGACCTTGATCTCCAGGACGAAGAGGATAACGGCCAGGAGGATGAGGCCCAGGCCGACGTAGTTTATGGGCAGGATCTGGAAAGCGAAGACGGCCAGGAGGAGAGATATGCCTCCCAGCACGCCGGGCAGGACCGCCCCGGGATGGGCGAACTCGAAATACAGGCCCAGCATCCCGATGATCAGCAGTACGTAGGCGAGGTTGGGGTTGGCGATGGTCAGCAGGAACTTCTGCCGGAAGGTCATGGGACGCTCGACGACCGGCTTGCCCGCCAGGGACAGCGTCGCCGCCGAGCCGTCGAAGCGCCTGATCGTCCGGCCGTCGAGCTTGGCCAGTATCTCCTGCTCGGAGCCGGCGACGAGATCGATCAGGCCGCCGGTCAGGGCCTCCTTCTCGGTATAGGACAGGCTCTTGCGGACGGCGTCCTCGGCCATCCGGACGTTCCGGCCGCGTTTCTCGGCGATCGACCGGACGTAGGCCGCGGCGTCGTTGGTGACCTTCTCTTCCATCGTCTTGTCCATGGCCTGGCCGGTCAGCGAGATGCCGACGGGATGGGCCGAGCCCGTGCTCGTGCCCGGGGCCATGACGAAGACGTCGCAGGCCAGGGCGATGAGGAAGCCGGCCGACGCGGCCCGCGAGCCGCCGGGGCCGACGAAGGCGACGACGGGCGTCCTGGCGTTGATGATCCGCTCGATGATCTCGCGCATCGAGGTGTCGAGGCCGCCGGGCGTGTCGAGGGTCAGGACGAGGAGGTCGGCGCCGGCCTTGTCGGCCGCGTCGAGCGACCGGACGATGTATTCGGAGGAGACGGGGTGGATGGGCGCGTCGACCTTGATCTTGATGACCTCCGCCGACGCGAACGCCGGCCCGAGAAGCAGGAGGAGGACGAGGATCTTGGCTCTCAACGCATCCTAATTATAGGAACACGGGCCGGTCAAGTCAACTTGCCG
This sequence comes from Acidobacteriota bacterium, assembly GCA_039683095.1. Lineage (NCBI taxonomy): Bacteria > Pseudomonadati > Acidobacteriota > Acidobacteriota bacterium. The sequence continues at coordinate 38,601 of JBDKSB010000010.1, forward strand.
GGCCCTGGCGAGTTTATGCTTGACTTTTTATTATCAATTAATTAAATATAGACGTTGCGTTTGACGAAGGAGTGATTCGGATGATCAAGAACGATATCGCCCTGGCGATCGAGAAGAAGACCGAATTCAACAGGGCCAAATCCCTGTCGATCGTCGAGGCCGTTCTGGAGTCGCTGAAGAGCGCGCTCGCCGGCAAGGAAAAGGTCGAGATCCGGGGCTTCGGCAGCTTCAAGGTCGTGGCCAAGAAGACCGGCTTCGGCCGCGACATCCGCCGCCAGAAGCAGATCCGCATCGAGAAGGGCCAGCGCATCAAGTTCCGTCCCGGCCAGGAGCTCAAGACGCTCCTCTCCAAGACGAAGACCTCCTGACCCGGAGCGGCCGGGTCCCCGTAAGAACACCTTCGACCATTCCCGGGATCTAGTTTTGCGAAGATCTGGCCCGCTTTTGATCCCTATATTTTCAGCTCGGCGTCGCGACTGAGCTCGGCGAAGAGCCTCTCCGTCCGCTCGACCGTTTCGGCCAGGGTCCCCGAGGTATCGACGGCGTAGTCGGCGTATCTCAGCTTCTCCCTGACGGGCATCTGCGAGCCGATCCGGCGCAGCGCGGCCGCCCGGCCGATGCCGTCGCGCTCGCGCAGGCGCCGGACCTGGTCGGCTTTGCGGCAGTGGACGACGACGACGCGGTCGAAATGCCGGGCGTACCCGGCCTCGATGGTCAGGGCAGCTTCGACGACGAAGATGGCGGCCCGGCCCCGGCGCTCGAGCCGGCGGACGGCCTTGTCCTGGTCGGCCAGGACGAGCGGATGGACGATCCGGTCGAGGGCGCGCCGCGCGGCCGCGTCGCCGAAAACGAGCGTCCCGAGGACGGACCGGTCGATCGTCCGGTCAGGGCGGAGGATGCCGGGGCCGAAGCGGGCCACGACCTTCTTCCAGGCCGGCCGGCCCGGCCGCATCAGCTCGTGGGCGGCCTGGTCCGCGGAATAGAGAAGGCAGCCTTTTTCGGCCAGAAGACGGGCGACGACCGACTTGCCGCAGGCGATCCCCCCGGTCAGGGCGACCCGGAGGACCCTATTTCTTCTTTTTTGCGACCGGCTTCTTTTCTGGGACGACTTTGAACATGTCATCGCTGAACCGCACGGCGACGCCCTGGCGCTTGGTCTTCTTGTCGGGCTTTTCCAGCCGGACGGTGATGCCGCCGATGCGCATCCGCAGCTTCTTACCGTCGGCCAGCTTATCGGGCAGGTCGATGAAGAGATTGAGCTTGGAGCCGACGACGACGCCCGAGTCCAGCGTGAAATAGGCCCCGCCGGACGAGATGTTCTCGAGGTGGGTCTCCTCCTTGAACCTGGCCCCGTCGGCCAGGCTGCCCTCGATCAGGGTGTCCAGGGGGAAGTCGAACCGCCACTCCCGGCGCCGGTTGATCTCCAGCTCCTCCGGCAGGGGAGCGGGCTTTTTCCTGGCGGGAGCGGCCGTCTTTTTGGCGGTTTTCTTAGTCATGGCGTCCTCGATTCCTCGCTCTAGAAGAGAGCCGAATTGATGGCGTAGAGCGCCAGCTGGAGCCGGCTGTGGGTGTCGAGCTTGGCGTAGATGCTCTTGATGTGGGAACGGACGGTGTTCTTGCTGATGAACATCAGCTCGGCGATCTCGTCGTTGCTCTTGCCCTGGCCGATGAGCCGCAGGACCTGGAACTCGGTCGGCGTGAGCTGGTCCAGCGTCTTCTCCTTGAGCTCCCGGCCGACTACGGAGATGATGCGATCCATGATGCTGGACATCTTGTCGCGGGGCAGCCAGATCTCGCCCTTGTGGACGGCCCGGACCGCTTCCGGCAGCTGGGAGGAGGAGTCGTTGAGGTCGAAATAGCCCCGGGCCCCAGCGTTGATGAGGTTGACGATCTCCTCGTGGGCGGGGATGCTGCCCATGAGCAGCAGTTCCGAGCGGCCCTGGGTCTTGGCCATCTCGCGGATGGCCTTGCAGATCTCGCGGAGGTTCGGCAGGGCTTCCATGTGGGCGAACAGGATGACCTGGGGCTTGAGCTTCTTGATCGAGTCCATGAACGACTCGATCGTGTTCTTCTCGATGTTCAGGATATCCAGGTCCGGGTCGGCCTCGAGCGCCCTGAGGATGCCGCTGAGGATGATGTCCGACGGGCAAAAGACGAGGAGCGTGATCTTGGGCTCGGACGTGTCGGGGATCTTCTTTTTCTCCATGTTGGCCTCGGCCCCTTTGGCGGGTCTTGGGGATTTTGTTGCTGTCTCCATCGAATCGCCCGGAATCATAAGTCATTCTCCCGGGGCTTGTCAAGCAAGGGGGGTGAGGGGGGGTGAGAAGGGGGGGAGGCGAAGGGTCACCCCCCGGACGCCGGGCGCTAGGCCGGCGGCGCGCTGTTCGGGTGCAGGCGGAAGCCGCGATCGAGACGGACGACGATGTGCTGCGGCTTCTCGTTCTTCTCCTCCAGGCGGACATAGACGACCGCCCCGGTCAGGACCAGCCGCAGGGGGCTCTCGAGGATGAGCGTCCGGGGGATGTCCAGGAAGAGGGTCACCCGGGAGTCGATCATCAGGCGGGCCTTGAGCCGGAAGGCGACCTCCTGGGAGCTGATGCCGGAGATCGACGTCTGTTCCTCGAACTTGCGGCCGGCTGCGTCCAGACCCTTGACCAAGGCCGGCAGAGTGAGCTCGAACGACCGCTCCCTCTTGCCGGCCTTGGCCGCGCCTTTATCGGAGGAGGGATCATGAAGGGACTTGACCATTTCCATGTCGCACCGATCTTCCCAGTTCCCGCCGGGGCCGGCAATCGCCACTCCTGGGGAATCGCGGGGTCATATTCGGGCCGGCGATCTCACCGGCAGAGGCTAGGCGTCCGGGCCCGCCGGGGCCTACATTCCCCGGGGACAGGTCAGGCGGCGTCGGCCTGGATGATGTAGCGGGACTCGAGGCGCAGGGCCACCCGGGGCCGCTGTCCGTTCCCATCGCTGGCGTCGATATCGACGATCGTGCCCTTGACCACGAGCTTGAGGCTCTGTCCCTCGCCGAGCTTTGGAGGCAGGGCGATGGCCAGCTTCAGTCGCGACCCCAGGGAGACCGGGTTCGCGAGGGGGAAGAGCGCCCCCTGATGGCTCATGAAGGCCAGGGTCGTCTCCTCGCGGAAGAACGTCCCGGCCGGGTCTGGCCCCTCGACGGTCATGGGCAGGGAGAACTTGAATCCTCGCTCGGCGGGCCGGTGCCGGAAGCTCCTGGACTCCCAGGAAATCCTGCTCAACATCGTGACTTTCCTTTTCCTTTGAAATTGGCAGGACCAGCATCGCACGGCCCGGCGCGGACGGTCAATCACCCCTAACGGTGAAGCCGCGGGGGATATTGGCTTCCTTGACAATTTTCCGGGCCGCCGCTAGAATCGTAAAACGCTCAAACTCAAGGAGATGCTGTGAAAGAGTCAGAACGCCAGGTCCGGCAGATCACGCCGAAGAGCGAGGACTTCTCGCGCTGGTACGTCGAGATCGTCCAGAAAGCCGAGCTCGCCGATTACACGCCCATGAAGGGCATGATGGTCATCCGCCCCCACGGCTACGCCGTCTGGGAGAATATCCAGCGGTCCCTCGACCTTCGCATCAAGGCCGCCGGCCACGTCAACGCCTATTTTCCGCTGTTCATCCCCGAGAGCTTCCTCAAGAAGGAGGCCGAGCACGTCGAGGGCTTCTCGCCGGAGGTCGCCTGGGTAACCGTCGGCGGCAAGGAGGACCTCGAGGAGCGCCTGGCCGTCCGGCCGACCTCCGAGGCCATCATCGGCCACATGTACGCCAAGTGGATCAAGTCCTGGCGCGACCTGCCCGTCCTCATCAACCAGTGGGCCAACATCGTCCGTTGGGAGAAGGTCACCCGGCCGTTCCTGCGGACGACGGAGTTCCTCTGGCAGGAGGGCCACACCTGCCACGAGACGGCCGAGGAAGGCGAGGCCGAGACGCTCAGGATCCTAGCCCTCTACCGCGATTTCTGCGAGACCGAGCTGGCCATTCCGGTCCTCTCGGGCCGCAAGTCCCTGAGCGAGAAGTTCGCCGGCGCCTCGATGACCTACGCCATCGAGGCCCTGATGTCGGACGGCAAGGCCCTGCAGATGGGCACGTCCCACAACCTCGGCCAGCACTTCTCCAAGGCCTTCGACATCAAGTTCGAGGACCGCAGCCAGACCCTCCAGTACGTCTGGCAGACGTCCTGGGGCATGACCACCAGGACGATCGGCGCCCTGATCATGGTCCACGGCGACGACTCGGGCCTGCGCTTCCCGCCGCGCATCGCCCCCGTCCAGGTCGTGGCCGTGCCCATCTCCATCGGCAACTGGAAGGAAACCGTCCTGCCGGCGGCCCAGGCCGCCGTCGAGACACTGAAGCAGGCCGGGCTGCGGGCGGCGCTCGACGCCCGCGAGGAGGCCACCCCGGGCTGGAAGTTCTCGGAGCACGAGATGCGGGGCGTGCCGCTGCGCCTCGAGATCGGGCCTCGCGACGTCAAGGCCGGCCAGGCCGTTCTCGTCCGCCGCGACACCGGGGCCAAGGAGACCGCGCCGCTGGCCTCGCTCGCCGCCCGGGTCCCGGCCCTCCTCGACGAGATCCAGGCCGGGCTCATGGCCCAGGCCCGGGCCTTCCTCGAGGCCAACATCCGGGACGCCTCCGATTACGCGTCGTTCAAGGACATCCTTGAGAACAAGCGCGGCTTCGTCCGGGCGCCCTGGTGCGGCGACGCGGCCTGCGAGGCCCGGATCAAGGCCGAGACCATGGCCACCATCCGGATCATCCCGCTCGAGGACAAGGACGCCGCGACCGACCAGCCCTGCATCGCCTGCGGCCGCAAGGGCCAGGCCCTGGCTTACTTCGCACGTTCGTACTGAAAATAGACCGAGGGGGGCGTCCCCGTTGGACAGCGACTTCGCGCGCGACCGCCGGCTGATGACGGATCAGCAGATCCGGGCCAGGGGCGTCCGCGACCCGCTGGTCCTGGCGGCAATGGAAAAGGTCCCTCGTCACCTCTTCGTCCCCGAGCACCTGCGGGACCAGGCCTACGCCGACGAACCCCTGCCGATCGGTGACGGCCAGACGATATCCCAGCCCTACATTGTCGCCTACATGACCGAGGCGCTGCGGCTGCGCGGCGGGGAAAAGGTCCTGGAGATCGGGACGGGCTCCGGGTACCAAACCGCGGTGCTGGCCGAGATCGCCGGCCGGGTCTGGACGATCGAGCTGGTCGACCCGCTGGCCCGGCGGGCCCGGGCTGCGCTCGACGGGCTGGGCTACGCCAACATCAGCTATCGTGTCGGCGACGGTTCGGAGGGCTGGCCGGAGGAGGCGCCGTTCGACGCCGTCATGGTCACCGCCGCCGCAGCCGAGATCCCCGCGGCGCTCGAGGGCCAGCTCGGCCCTGGCGGTCGGATGATCGTGCCGGTCGGGACCGGCCTCCAGGAGCTCGTTCTGGTCCGCCGGACGATGAAGGGGATAGAGAGGGAAACGCGGCTGTCCGTCCGCTTCGTCCCGTTGGTCCGGGCGTCCTGACCGCGGCTGGCCGGCCCCGCCCGCCTCAGCGCTTTTCGCCGTAATAAACGATCTTGGGCAGCTTCTTGGGGTCCAGTCCGAAGAAGAAGAGCCATTTGTCGTGGCTCTCCTGGTCGTTGTAGATCTTGATCGACTTGTTCGTCGAGGTGCTGACGACGCCGATGATGCGGGGGGCCTTGATGGCCGCCAGGGCGCGCTCGGGCGCGACCAGGACCTCCTGGACGCCCTGGGAACCCGGGGCGCCGCTCCGGCCCGGGCTGCCGAGGCTGCTCGCCGGCACGCTGGCCGGCGAGGACGACGACGGGGAGGCGGGCAGCAGGATGACGTTCCACTGGCCGTCCTTGGCGAAGGGGTCCTTGTAGAGCCGCCTGATGAATTTCTTTTCGAGGAGCTCCTTGAAGCTGGCTGGGTAGCGGCCGGGGTTCTTCTGGACGAAGAGGCGGACGGCCTCGACGTACTGCCCGCCCCGGAAGATGAGCTCCTCCTCCTTCTCCCGCTGGATCTCGGTCTGCCAGACGGGCAGGGCGATGAGGAAGCCCAGACTGAGAGTGAAGACGGCCATCATCAGGATGATGAGGGCGTAGCCCGGACGGCCGGACCGGTCACCAGGTATTGTAGAGCGATCCATCGATGGGCGACTTGGCATCCGATCCGGACTTGACGTCGACGACCCCGGGGATCTCGGTTAGCAACGGGTCCTCGGCCGAGGGTAGCTCGCGGACCTCGACCCAGGTCGCGGACTGGTTGGTCATCGGGTCGACCGGGATGGCCCGGATGTAGCTGTCCTGGACCAGGGCCTGGAGTGAGGCCGGATACTTGCCTTTGTCCTGGGCGTATTGATCGATCAGCTTGCGCAGGATGAACAGGTTCTCCTTGAGCACGGCTTCCTTCGCCTTGACCGTGGCCGATTTGTAGGTCGGCAGGCCGATGCCGACGAGGAGCCCGATGATGCCCAGGACGATGATGATCTCGATGAGCGTGAAGCCGCGGTCACCAGTCTTTGTAGAACGTCCCGTCGAGGGCCTTGGCCGGGCTCTTCGTGTAGACATCGTAGACATTCTCCTCTCCCCAGACGTCCGAATCGAAATCGTCCTGGTAGGACCGCAGCCCCCAATCAACGGAATCGGTCATGGGGTCCTTGGGGATGCGGCGGAGGAATTTGACTGTCTTCTTGGCCCCCGCCTTGCCCTGGGCGTCCTTGTCCTGGACCTGGACGCCCTTGACCAGTGTCTCCAGCGTCGGCGGGTAGCCCTCGGTGTCCTCGCCGATCTCGAACTTCTTCTCGTCGGCGAGCTTCTTGTAGGCGTCGATGGCTTCCCGCATCGTCCGCAGGGCGCGCTGGAGCTCGATCTCGTTCTGGCGCTTGACTGCCATCTTGCCCAGGGGCAGGGCGATCAGGGCCAGGATGGCCACGAGCGCCAGGGTGACGATCATCTCGATCAGGGTGAAACCGGAGCGGTCGTGTGCGAGGCGCATCGTCATCATCCCGGCCCGCCGCCCAAAGGCGGGCGGGCCTCCTGAATTATAGGCGAACGGCCGGAGAAATCAAAACCGGCCGCGCCCGCCCCGTCTGTGCTCGGGGCCGTGCTCCCGGGGATAGCGGCGGGGGGCCGCCGGCGGGCGGGGCGTCGAATCAGGGTTCTCGCCGCCGCCCTCCTCGCAGGCCTTCTTGCTCAGGCGGATCTTGTTGTCGGCCGGGTCGATGCTGACGACCTTGACCGTGACCGTGTCGCCGAGATGGAGAACGTCGTGGATGCTGGCGATCCGGTACGGGGCGACCTCGGAGATGTGCAGGAGGCCGACCAGGTTGGGCATGATCTCGACGAAGGCGCCGTACTCCTCGAGCCGGACGACCTTGCCGGTGTAGACCTTGCCCAGCTCGGCCTCGGCCGTGAGGTCGAGGATCATCTGCTTGGCCGCCTCGGCCGCGGACATGTCGGGGGAGGCGATGAGGATCTTGCCGTCCTCCTCGATGTCGATCTTGGCCCCGGTCTGGCTGATGATCTTCTTGATGATCTTGCCGGCGGGGCCGATGACCTCGCCGACCTTCTCGGGGTTGATGTTCAGGATGAGGATGCGGGGCGCGTAGACCGAGATGTCCTTGCGCGGCTCGGCGATGGCCTCCTTCATCCGGGCCAGGACCTTGAGCCTGGCCGCCTTGGACTTGGCCATGATCTCGCGGAGCATGGGCAGGGTGACGCAGGGGATCTTGAGGTCGAGCTGGATGGCCGTGACGCCCTTCTCGGTGCCGGCCATCTTGAAGTCCATGTCGCCGTAGTGGTCCTCGAGGCCGGCGATGTCGGTCAGGATGGCGTAGCCGCTGCAGTCCGAGACGAGGCCCATGGCGATGCCGGCGACGATCATCTTGAGCGGCACGCCCGCGTCCATCAGGGCCAGGACGCCGCCGCAGACCGTGGCCTGCGACGAGGAGCCGTTGCTCTCGAGGATGTCCGAGACGATGCGGATGGTGTAGGGGAAGGTCTCCATGTCGGGGATGGCCGGCAGGATGGACTTCTCGGCCAGGGCGCCGTGCCCGATCTCGCGGCGGCCGGGGGCCCGCAGGAACCCGACCTCGCCGACGGAGAACGACGGGAAGTTGTAATGGAGCATGAACCGCTTCTTCGATTCCTCGCCCAGGCTGTCGAGCCGCTGGGCGTCCTCGAAGGTGCCCAGGGTGACGGTGGCCAGGGCCTGGGTCTCGCCGCGGGTGAACAGGGCCGAGCCGTGGGTCCGGGTCAGGAGGCCGACCTCGGTCGAGATGGGCCGGATGTCGTCGAAGCCGCGGCCGTCGGTCCGCAGCTTCTTCTTCAGGACGAGCTCCCGGAAGAGCTTCTCCTCGAGCTTGTAGAAGAGGGCCTTGGTCTCCAGCTTCTCCTCGGGCTTGTCCTCGGGGATCAGGGCCAGGGCGGCGTCGCGGACTGCGGTGATGGCGGCCTCGCTGGCCTTCTTGCCCTTGACCTGCATGGCCTGGAGCAGCGCCGGACCCTGCTCGCTCTCGAGCTTGGTCAGCTTCCCGGCGTCCGGGGCCTTGGCCTCGAAATCGCGCTTCCTGATGCCGAGCTGGGCGTAAAGGTCCTTCTGGGCCTTGATGATGCGCTGGTTCTCGGCGTGGGCCATGGCCAGGCCGTCGAGGACCTTGTCCTCCTCGATCTCCTGGGCCCCCGCCTCGATCATGATGATGCCGTTCTCGTTGCTGACGACGGTCATGTTGAGGGGGCTGCGGTCGAGCTCCTTGTCCGTCGGATTGATGACGTAGGCCCCGTCGATCAGGCCGACCTTGACGGCGCCGAGGGGCGTCGTGAAGGGGATGTCCGAGAAGTAGAGGGCGGCCGAGGCGCCGACGACGCCGAGCGTGTCGGGCTCGCTCTCGAGGTCGGCCGACAGGAGCAGGCCGACGATCTGGGTGTCGAAGAAGTAGCCCTCGGGGAAGAGCGGCCGGATGGGCCGGTCGATCAGGCGGGCCATGAGGATCTCGCGCTCGGAAGGCCGGCCTTCGCGCTTGAAGAACCCGCCGGGGATCTTGCCCGCGGCGTAGGTGTTCTCGCGGTAGTCGACGATGAGGGGCAGGAAGTCCTTGCCCTCCTTGAGCTCCCTGCGGGAGGTGGCCGTGACCAGCATCATCGTGTCGCCGTAGCGGACCAGGGCCGAGCCGTCGGCCTGCTTGGCGACCTTGCCGATCTCGATGGACAGGGTCCGTTTGTTGATTTCTAGACTGATAGCGTTTGACATGGAAGGTTCCTTTGGAGGCGGGGCCTACTTGCGCAGGCCGAGCTTCTGGATGAGCTTCTCGTAGCGGCTGACATCGTCTTTCTTGACGTACTCGAGGAGCCGCTTTCTCCGCCCGACCAGCTTCATGAGGCCGGACCGGGAGTGGAAGTCTTTCTTGTGATCGCCGAAGTGCTTGACGAGCAGGTTGATCCGCTCGGTCAGCAAGGCGACCTGGATCTCAGGCGATCCCGAGTCGGCGGGATGGGCCTGGTTGTCCTTGATGATCTTGGTCTTCTGTTCCTTGCTAATCACGCTTGAATATTCTCCTGATATTTTTTTTCCGGATCATTTTAACAGAAACCGCGCGGAATAACAATACTGTCTGGGATTTGCGGGGCGAAAAAGCGGGGGGAGAGGTCCGGGCTTCAGGCCGACAGGGCCTTCTTGCGGGCCAGAAGCTGGCGGGCGTACTTGGAGGTCAGGCTGCCCTGCTTGTCCTTGCATTCGGCCAGCTTGGCCTCGATCTCGGCCAGGGTCAGGGCGTTCATCTTCTTCCGCTTCGGGGCGTTTTCCTGCTTCTCGTCAGCCATGGGTCGATCCTTTCGGGTTTCTCGGGGGGCGCCGGAGCGGCCGCCGCGGACCCTTAATCTAACAGAAACGGCCGGGGAAGGCAAGCCGCCCGCCCGGCCGTTTACTCGAGGCCCCGTTTTGACTATGATGCGGATGACATGGACACCATGAAAAGACGGGCTTTCATCCGGGGGGCGCTGACGACGGCGGCCGTGGCCTCCGCCGGCGGCGCCGGCCTGGTCCTCCAGGGCTGTTCCAAGGGCAAGGACCTCGACCTGCTCATCGCCGGCGGCGAGGTCTACGACGGGTCGGGCGGCCCGCCTGTCCGGGCCGACGTCGGCGTCTCCGGCGGCGCGATCCGGGTCATCGGCCGGGTCCGCCGTTCCCGGGCCGCCGCCGTGATCGAGGCCGAAGGCCGGGCGGTCTCGCCCGGCTTCATCGACGTCCATGACCATACCGACGTCGGGCTGCTGGCTGATCCCAAGGCCGAGAGCGCCGTTCGCCAGGGCGTCACGACCCTGGTCAGCGGCCAATGCGGCGGGTCGCCCTTTCCGCTCACGGACGCGGCCGCCGCGGAGATGAACGAGGACCTCGGCCGGCGATACGGGCTGACCGTGGACTGGCGGGACATCGCCGGCTTCCTCGGCCGGATCGAGAAGTCGGGCGCCGCCCTCAACTACTCGACCTTCGTCGGGAACGGGACCGTCCGGGCCGCGGCCATGGGCTACGCGGACCGGCCCGCCTCGGCCGCCGAGCTCGACCGGATGAAGTCGCTCGTGGCCGAGGCCATGGCCGGCGGGGCGCTGGGGCTGTCGTCGGGCCTGGAATACACGCCGAGCAGCTCCGCTTCGACCGGCGAGCTCATCGAGCTCAGCCGCGTGGCGGCGAAGAGCGGCGGCGTCTATGCGACACACATCCGCAACGAGGACGACACCGTCCTCGAAGCCGCGGCCGAAGCGCTGCGCATCGCCCGGGAAGCGCCCATCCGGCTCGAGATCTCGCACCTCAAGATCGGGCGCGCGGCGAACTGGGGCAAGCTCGACGCCCTGCTGGCCATGATCGAAAAGGCCCGCGCCGACGGCGTCGATCTGCGCTGCGACCGCTACCCCTACATCGCCGGCGCGACGACCCTGGGGCTGCTCTTCCCGCTCTGGTCGCGAGAGGGGACCACGGCGGATTTTTTGGCCCGGCTCAAGGGCCCGGCGCTCGACGCCCGGCTTCGCGCCGCCATCGCCGAGGGGCTCAAGAAGCGGGGGAGCTGGGATCGGGTCATGATCTCGTCGGCGGCCTCGGACAAGAACCGCGTCTACGAAGGCATGACCGTCACCGAGGCCTCGGCCAGGGCCGGGAAGCCGCCGTACGAATTCGTGCGCGACCTGCTCGTCGAGGAATCGGGGACCGTCGGGATGATCAGCTTCTACGGGGACGAGAGCGTCCTGAAGCGCATCCTGGCCCGGCCCTACGTCGGGATCGGGGCGGATAGCGAGGCCGTCGCGCCTTACGGTCCCCTGGGCCAGGGCCGGCCCCATCCCCGCTATTACGGGACCTTCCCGCGGGTTCTCGGCAAGTACGTCCGCGAGGAGAAGGTCGTCCCGCTGGCCGAGATGATCCGCAAGATGACGGCCATGCCGGCGGCGCACATGGGCTTCGTCCGGCGCGGCATGATCAAGGTCGGCTGGGCCGCCGACCTCTGCGTTTTCGACCCGGACCGGATCATCGACAAGGCGACGTTCAAGGAACCGGCCGTCTATCCGGAAGGCATACATCAGGTCATCGTCAACGGCCAGGTCGTGATCGACGAGGGCCGCCACAGCGGACGTCTCCCCGGCAAGGCGCTCCGGAAGGATGCCGGCGGGGCCGTGGCATGAGGCTTGCCGCGAGGCCGTCCCGCCGGGCCGCGGCTCCGGCCGTTCTGGCCTTCCTGGCGGTCCTGGCCGTTCTGTCGGCTCCGGCCCTGCGTCCGCAAGCCAAGAGCCCGGCGGCCGCTCCGTCGGCTAAGACCGGGCCGATCGTCCGGCTGGCCTATCGGTTTCTCCAGCCGGGCGAACCGCTCCTCGTCTTTCTCGAATCAGACGGCTCGGTCCGCTCGGCCACGGTGACGTTCCTGGGCCAGGCCGCCGAGCTGCGTCCGGCGCCGGCCCGCCCGGACGGCGGCCCCGGCTTTCGCGCCTTCGCCTTTTTGGGCATAGACGTCCAGGCGAAGCCGGGCCCCTGCGTCCTGGCCGTGAAGGTCCGCAGGGCGGGCGGCGCCGTCGAGACCGTCCGCAAGGACCTGCTGATCGTCGATAAGAGCTTCCCGTCGGCCAAGCTGACGCTCGACCCGAATTACGTCACCCCGCCGGCCTTCCTGCAGGCCCGGATAAGGCGGGAGGCCGAGCTCGTCGCCCTGGCCATGAGCGTCATCACCCCGGAGTGGCTGGGCGACGGACCTTTCGTCGCCCCGAACAACGCGCCGTCGTGGTCTAACTTCGGCCAGCGGCGCCTCAACAACAACGTCCTCCAGTCCCTGCACTCCGGCCTCGACCTCCGGGTCCCGTTCGGGGAGCCGGTCGGGGCGGCCAACGCCGGCCGGGTGGTCCTCGCGGTCGACCTCTACCTCGGCGGCAAAACGGTCATCATCGATCACGGCCTGGGAGTCTTCAGCAGCTACGGCCACATGTCGCAGCTCAAGGTCAAGCGCGGAGACGCCGTCGCGAAAGGGCAGACGGTCGGGCTCTGCGGCACGACCGGCCGGTCGACCGGCCCGCATCTCCACTGGTCCGTCAGGATCCTCGGCGCCCGCGTCGACCCCGAAGCCATGCTCAAGCTGCCCCTTTAACGGGGTTTTTATCCAGATCCCGGGAAGAAGCTCTCTCCGGTTTTGCCCGGGATATGCCTCTTGCTCCCCGGCCCCCCGGGTGGCGGGATGCGGGCTCTTGGGAGCGACCGGCGGGATCGCGGCCGAGTGCTCGAAGCCGTGATCCTGCCAATATCCTAAGAAAGTGCCGGAGGCGTATCTCGTAGTGAGAACAAGTGAACAATCGCCTCTTGCGTTACGTGTATAAATGAGGTTACACTGGCGCTTCACATGGCAATCGAGGTCAAGGACCTGAGCTTCCGCTACGGCAAGATCGTTGCCCTCGACGGCGTGACCATGCGCCTGGACGGGGGAGCGGTCGGCCTCCTGGGGCCGAACGGGGCCGGCAAGAGCACGCTCCTGCGCATCCTTCTCGGCTTTCTCGCTCCCGAGCGCGGCGGGGGCAAGGTCCTCGACTACGACATCCGCCGCGACCAGGCCATGATCCGCCGCTCCGTCGGCTACATGCCCGAAGGCGACTGTTTCATCGCCGGCATGGACGCCGTGACCTTCACGGCCTATTTCGGCGAGCTCTCGGGCATGCCGCGCCAGGAAGCGATGAAGCGGGCCCACGAGGTCCTTTTCTATGTCGGGCTCGGCGAAGCCCGCTACCGCCTCCTCGACACCTATTCCGCGGGCATGAAGCAGCGCCTCAAGCTGGCCCAGGCCCTGGTCCACGACCCGAAGATCCTGTTCCTCGACGAGCCGACCTCGAACCTCGATCCGACCGGCCGCGTGGAGGTCCTCGAGCTTATCCGGGACATCTCGACCCGCAAGTCGATCCAGGTGCTCCTGTCGTCGCACATCCTCGACGACATCGAATCGCTCTGCGAGACGGTCGTCATCCTGAAGCAGGGCAAGGTCGCCGCCGAAGGCCGGATGGCCGATCTCCGGGCCATCGACTACAGCCTCTACGAGGTCCGGATCAAGGGCGATCACGGCGCTTTCCGCCGGGACCTCGAGGCCCTGGGCGGCCGCGTGGACGAGATGGAGGACGGGCTCATCAAGATCTACATGCCCGAGGCCGGCGACCGCATGGACATCTTCCGGGCCGCCGGCCGGACCGGCGTCCAGCTGCGCTCGTTCGTCAAGAGCCGGACCTCGCTCGAAGACCTCTTCGCCGGCGTCGTGGGGGTGGACTGATGGCCACCGTCCGGGAAAAAGGCTACAGCCACTGGGACGGCCGGCTGGTCGAGCGGCGCTTCCCCTGGTGGCCGATCACCCGGACGGGCATTCAGCTGGCCTTCCGCAAAAAGCGCTTCAAGCTCATCTTCGCCCTCACGTTCGTCCCGGCCTTCGTCTTCCTGGTCGGGCTCTACATCTCGGAGCGGCTGGAAGATTTCAAGACCATGATCCAGGGGAGCGACCGCCTGATCAACATCGGGCCGAAATACTTCGCCTCGTACTTCAACAACGACTCGCTCCTCTTCCTGATCGCCCTCGTCCTCGCGGCCGGGGCCGGCGGGCTCATCGCCGACGACCTGCGGCACAGCTCGCTCCAGCTCTATTTCGCCCGCCCCCTGGGCAAGAAGGACTATGTCGCCGGCAAGATGTCGGTGGCCGCCTTCTTCGTCCTCCTCTACACGGCCGTTCCCGGGCTCGTCCTGATCATCTTCAAGCTCGTTTTCGCCGGGAACTTCAAGTTCTTTTTCCAATATCCCTGGCTGCCCCTGTCCGTATTGGGCGAATCGCTCGTCCTGACCGTCTTCTTCGCCTTCTACATCATGCTCCTGTCCTCCGTGAGCAAGAGCAACCGCTACGTCTTCGTCCTGGTCTTCGGCGCCTATTATTTCTCCGACGTGCTGTTCCACGTCCTCCAGGGCATCTTCAGGACCCCGTACATGGGCCTGTTCTCGATCCCGGCCAATCTCAAGCAGGCCGGGGCGGCCATGTTCGGCCAGAAGCCGCCGCTCGCGGTGCCGGCCGTCTGGTCCTTCGCCGTCCTGGCCGGGATCTGCGCCCTGGCGGCCGCCGTCCTCGACCGCAAGATCCGCAGCGTCGAGGTGATCAAATGAACGCGGTCATCTCCGCCGCGGGCCTGTCCAAGTACTACGGCAACATCCTCGGCCTCAACGACGTCACGCTCGACATCGAACCGGGCATCACCGGCCTGCTCGGACCGAACGGGGCCGGCAAGTCGACCTTCATGAAGCTCATCACCGGCCAGATGAAGCCGAACATCGGCACGGTGACCGTGCGCGGCGTCCGGGTCTGGAACAACCCGGAGATCTTCCGGGCCATCGGCTTCTGCCCCGAGCCGGACGCCTTCTACGAGGACGTCACCGGCTGGGAGTTCCTGACCGGGCTGCTCCGGCTCCAGGGCTTCGCGGCGGCCGAGGCCGCCGAGCGGGCCGCCCGGGCCCTAGACATCGTCGACCTGACCGAGGTCAAGGACCGGTTGATCCGCGGCTACAGCCGGGGCATGCGCCAGAGGGCCAAGTTCGCCCAGGCCGTCGCCCACGACCCGGACATCCTCATCCTCGACGAGCCCTTGAGCGGCCTCGATCCGCTGGGCAAGCGCAAGCTCATAAAGCTCATCAAGGGGTTCAAGGAACAGGGCCGCACCGTCCTCGTCTCGAGCCACGTCCTGCCTGAGATCGAGGCCCTGACCTCGCGGATAGTGCTCATCCACCAGGGCCAGATCCTGGCCCAGGGCGACATCCCGTACATCCGCGACCTCATCGAGAGGCATCCGCACCAGATCTCGGTCCGGTCGAGCGACCCGCGGGCCCTGGCCGCGCGCTTTGTCGGCGACCGCTCCATCCAGAAGATGACCTTCGGGGACGACGGCCGGACGCTGGTCGTCGAGACGCATAAACGTGATGAGTTCTTCGGCCGGCTGACCGGGACCGTCCTCGAGGCCGGGATCGACGTCGACGAGATCTCGTCTCCGGACGACAACCTGCAATCCGTCTTCGAATACCTGGTGGAGAAGTGAGATGACCTTGGGGAGCGCGGCCGGCCGGGTCTTCAGGTTCTTCGCCTTCCTCGGTCGCCGGACCGGCCGAACCCGCGTCTTCGCCGTCCTGGGGCTCATCCCGGTCGCCCTGGCGGTCGTTGCCCGGATGTTCCTCCACGGCCGGGCCGGCCTGATGGCCGATGTTTTCACCGAGATCCTGATGGTCTTCTTCCTGCAGTTCTACATCGTCCTGCTGGCGCTCTTTTTCGGGACCTCGGTGACGTCGGAGGAAGTCGAGAACCGGACCCTGTCGTATCTTATCACCCGGCCGCTGCCCAAGCCGGCCGTCGTGCTGGGCAAGTACGCGGCCTACTCGACGCTCATCGCCGTCCTGGTCGCCGCCAGCCTGGCCGTTTCCTTCTTTATCCTGAACGCGTCCCGCCTCGGGGAGCCGGGCCTCTACGCGACCTTCCTGCGCTACCTGGGAGTCCTCCTCCTCGGCGTCCTGGCCTACATGGCCTTCTTCACTTTCCTGGGCGCCCTCCTCAAGCGGGCCGTCGTCCTCGGCCTCGTGTTCGGGTTCGGGTGGGAGAACGTCATCCAGTATTTCCCGGGCTCGACGCAGAAGTTCTCCATCGTCCATTACCTGAAGTCCCTGCTGCCGTACCACCCGGCGCCCGTCGGGGCCGGCGGGGGGAGGGGAGTCGCCCTGCTGCTCTTCCGGCTGGAGCCGACGAAGCCCCTGGCGGCCGTGCTGATCCTGACCGCCCTGACGGCCGCGCTGCTGGCGCTGGCCGGCTGGCTCTTCCGGACGAAAGAATACCTGCCCGAGGACTAGGCCGGCCTTACTTCTTCACGTCCGGGGCCGGGGCCTCGCCCTTCTTCTTGGCGTTCATGAACTCGCCGGCCTTGGCCTTGGCCATCGCGCCCATCTTGTCCATGACCTCGTGGGAAACGCTGATGCTGAGGCGGGTGTAATCGCCGCCCGAAAAGATCTGGACGCCGTTCAGGAATTCGCCGACGGCCGGCTGGTTGGCCCCGAACATCGCCCCCATGGCCTTGAAGCCGTTGAGGGCGGCGGCCAGGTTGGTGTTCTGCTCCTTGGTGCCGCCGACCGTCTGGATCTCGGCCAGGATGCCCGAGACCCGGTCGTCGAACATCAGGGTCAGGGCCTTGACGCCCTCGAGCATCTTGAGCTGGGGCTTGGAGGCGAGGCCCTTCTTGAGTAGGTCCTGCGGGACGGCGAAGGCGCCCCAAAGGATGCCGGATTTGTCGACCTTCTTGAGGACGGGCGCCATCCCGGCGTTCCTGGCCATGGAATCCGCCTTCTTCATGCGGACATCGATGATGCCCTTGAGGCCGTTCTCGCAGCCCAGGGCGATGTGGGAGTCGTCGAGGAACGCGGCCCGGGCCGCCTGTTTCTGTCCCTTCCCGCCGTCCAGGTTGCTGTAGACGGTCACGCCGTTGTAGATCTCTTCCTTGACCTCGGGGGCCTTGGCCTTGATCAGGGCCTGGAGCCTGGCCTTGTCGTACTTGAGGCTGATGATGACGCCGCCTTCCAGGCCCGAGGACGCGCCCGCGGGGACTCCGGTAAGCCCGGCCCCGATGTAGAAGATGTCCCTGGTCGGGTCGATGCCGCTCATGCGAACGAATTCGTCGAGCTTCTCCTTGGCCTTGGGATCCTGGAGCGCCTTGACGACCGCTTCCGTTCCCATGAGACGCCGGACGTCGAGGGCCGCGACACCCGTGGCCGACTTGGGCAGCATCCTGATCAGGGCCTCGCCCGCCGCCGCGCCCGTCTTGATGCCAGTGGCCGGGGCGCAGGCCGCGAAGAACGCCGCCAGAAGCAATGCCGAGCCGATAGCCGCTGTCTTTTTCATCGCCGGGACCTCCTTGTGGGTATGCTTGAAGTACGAAAGCCGCTCCGGGACGGTTCCCCCGCCCGGACTATACCACCATAGCCGGGCCGCGGGCAATATCCGGGCCGGGACAGGGGAGGGCCTGGCCCGGTCCGGCCGCGCGGTTGCCGGGGACCGCGTTTTGATATATTTTTAAGGGCTCCGGCCGTTCGTCGAGCGGCTTGGGGAGAAAGGAGCGCGAGACATGTCGAATCGTATCCGCGGAACGGTCCTCATCGGCAGCCTGCTTTTAGCCGCCCTCGTCCCGGCCCTGAAGGCCGCGGCGACCCCGGCCGTCCTCGGCCTCAAGGAGCAGGCCGCGATCTGCGACGGCTGGCTTCGGGTCAAGCTGGAGAAGGTCCTGCCTGAGCTCATGCGCCGCGAGAAGATCGATATGTGGCTCGTTCTCTGCGAGGAGTACAACGAGGACCCCGTCTATCTCTCGCTCGTGCCCTTCGCCGGCCTCTCGGCCCGGCGCCTGAGCCTGCTCGTCTTCTTCGACCGGGGCGGGGACAAGGGCGTCGAAAGGTTCGCCGTCAGCCGCTACGGCATCGGCGCCCTCTACCCGACCATCTGGAAGGCCGGCCAGGAGGACCAGTGGCAGGCCCTGGCCAAGGCCATCAAAGCCCGCGATCCTAAGCGCATCGGCATAGACGAATCCGAGGTCTTCGCCTTCGGCGACGGCCTCAGCGCGTCCATGAAGAAACGGCTGGTCCGGGCCCTCGGCCCCGACTACGCCGGGAGGCTGGTCAGCGCCGAGCGGCTGGCCGTGGGCTGGCTCGAGCGCCGCCTGCCCGAGGAGATCGAGGTCTACGACCATATCTGCGCGGTCGCCCACGCCATCATCGCCGAGGCCTTTTCCCGGGAGGTCATCACGCCCGGCATAACGACGACATCGGACCTCGAGTGGTGGATGTGGGAGAGGATCCGGTCCCTGGGCCAGACGACCTGGTTCGATCCGGGCGTCTCCATCCAGCGGCCGGCCTCGAGCCCGTACAAGGACAGCCCGGTCATTCACCCCGGGGACCTCCTGCATTGCGACTTCGGCATCAACTACCTCCGCTTGGATACCGATACCCAACAGCACGCCTATGTTCTGCGTCCCGGCGAGACAGAGGCCCCGTCCGGGCTCCGGTCCGCCCTGGCCCAAGGCAACCGCCTCCAGGATATCGTTTTCGGGGAGATGAAGCAGGGCCTGACCGGGAACCAGGTCCTGGCCGCAGCCCTGGCCAGGGCCAGGGGCGAGGGGCTGCGCCCGAGCATCTATACCCACCCGCTGGGCGTCCACGGCCACGCGGCCGGGCCGACGATCGGCCTGTGGGACAGGCAGGACGGCGTCCCCGGCCCCGGCGATTATCCGCTCTTTTCCGACACTGTCTTTTCGATAGAGCTAAACGTCCGGACCGCCGTTCCGGAGTGGGGCGGCCAGGACGTCCAGATCGCCCTGGAACAGGACGCGGCCTTCACCCGGGACGGCCCCCGCTTCCTCGACCGGCGCCAGACCGAGCTCATCCTGGTCAAATAGGCCGTACGACAAGGAGGCCGCCATGACCGACGAAAGCCGGACCTTCGAGCCGACGCCCCTGCAGCGGATCATCCGCGGCCGGCGCAGCATCCGCCGCTACCTGCCGGCGCCCGTCGAGCCGGAGAAGCTCCGGGCCTGCCTCGAGGCGGCGCGCCTGGCGCCGTCGGCCCATAACGTCCAACCCTGGCGCTTCATGGTCGTCGACGACCCGGCCCTCAAGGCCCGGCTGGCGGCGGCGGCCTTCAGCGGCATCTACAAGGGCTCGCAGTTCGCCGCCCAGGCGCCGGTCATCCTGGTCCTCCTGGCCCGGCCCGGCCGGGCCGTCGTGCGCCTGGGCTCGAGGATCCAGGGCGTGCCCTTTTTCCTGCTCGACATGGGCATCGCCGGCGAACACCTCGTCCTCCAGGCCGAGGAGCTGGGGCTGGCCACGTGCTGGATGGGCTGGTTCAATTACCGCAGAGCCCGCCGGGTCCTCGGCATCCCCCGGTCGTTCAGGCTCGTGGCCCTGATGCCGCTCGGCTACGCCGAAAAGCGGCCCCTGCGCGAGCCGCCCCGCAGGACCCTCGAGGGCATCGCCGCCTTCAACAAGGTGCCGCCCGAATGAAAGGGCAGCGGATGCTCGGCTTCATGGCCATCGCCTTCACCGTCTGGGGCCTCGTCAACTTCTACATTGCCCGCCGCGGCGCCCAGGCGCTGGCCCCGGTTCCCGGAGCCCGGCGCGTCTTCCTCATCGTCTACGTCGCCGGGGCGCTTCTTTTCCCCGTCGGCCGGATCCTGATGGGCTCCGTCCAGGGGCGCCTCGTCTCCCTTCTGGTCGAGATCGGGACCTACCACATGGGAGTCATGCTTTATGGGTTCATGGCCGTCCTCGCCGTCGACGCGGTCAGGCTGGCGAACGCGTTCGTGCCGTTCCTGCCGGCATCCCTCACCGCCGGCGGGGCGAGGACCGGGCCGGTCCTGTTCGCGGCCGTGGGCGGCGCCGTCCTGCTGACGGTCGCCGCGGGCGTCTGGAACGCCACCCGGCTGCGGACCGTCGATCTCGACCTCACGCTGCCGCGCCTGGGCGGCGCCGTCGGCCATCTGACCGTCGCCGCGGCCTCGGACCTCCATCTCGGGGCCCTGGTCGGGCCGTCGCGGCTGGAGAAGGTGGTCGAGCGGATGAACGCCTTCGAGCCCGACGTCGTCCTGTTCGCCGGCGACATCGTCGACGAGACCGTGACCGAGGCGGTCGAGTCCAGGCTCAGCGGCATCATGCGCCGGCTGCGCGCCCCGCTGGGCCTGTACGCCTGCCCCGGCAATCACGAATATTACAGCGGGCTCGAGCGGAACGCGGCCTGCCTCCGGGCCTGCGGCGTCACCGTCCTGCAGGACGAGGCCGTGGCCGTCGACCGGGCCTTCACCCTGGTCGGGCGGCGGGACGCCGGGTCCCTGGGCCGCGGCGAGAAGCGCCTGTCGATCGGCGGCATCCTGTCCCGGAGCGGCCTCCCGGCCGGCCTGCCCGTGGTCGTTCTCGATCACCAGCCGCTCCATCTCGAGGAGGCCGAGGGGGCAGGGGCGGCCCTCCAGATCTCGGGACACACCCATGACGGGCAGATGTTCCCGATCGGCGTCATCAACAGCCTGATCTACGAGCTCAACAGGGGTTACAGGAGGAAGGGCGGGACGCAGTACTACGTCACGAGCGGGGCCGGGACGTGGGGGCCGCCCCTGCGCATCGGCAGCCGGGCCGAAATCGTGCGCATTCGGATCTCGTTCGAGCGCAAGCCGTCCTGAACGGGGGAGCGCCAGGCCCGCACCGGGGCATGACGGCGGGCGAGGGATAAGCCGGGGAGAACGGGATTGGCCCGCTCCCCCCGGACCGGATCGGCGGGGGGACTTACTTCTTGACGGGGGGCTGGGGCGCCGCGGTCTTGGCCTGGTTGTAGCGGCTGACGATCTCGTCGGTGATGTCGATGGCCGGAGCGGCGGTGACGACGCCGCTGGTGGCCGCGTCGAGCACCAGGTCGAAACCCCGCTCCTTGGCCAGGGCCTCGATGACGGCGACCATCTCGACCCTGATGTTCTGGATGAGCTTGGTCGAGAGGGCGTTGGCCTCGCGGGCCTTGTCTTCTTCGTAGCGCTTGCGCTCGGTCGTCTTCTTGTCGATGTCGGCCTGGAGCGCCATCAGGGCGTCGTTGGTCATCGTCAGGCGGCCGGTGTTCAGCCTGTTCTCCAGGAGGCGGATGGCGTCGTCCTGCTTCTGGATGTCGGCCTTGATCTTGGTGTCGAGGTCCTGAAGCTGGGCCAGGGCCTTCTTGCCTTCGATCGAGGTCTCAAAAGCCTTCTGGGAGTTGATGATGGCGATCTTGGACGTCTGCTGGGCGTACGAAGCGCCGGCGACGGCCAGAACAGCCAGGATGATGAGTGGGGCGATGGCCCGGAACTTCTTCATGTGAGGCCTCCTCTGATCCTATGACTCAAAACTCATAACTCATTCCGGCAGGGAATGGATGCGGTATCTTACCACGATTGAGCGATTTTTTTAAGGGTTTCATTCCATTTCCGGCCAGGCTCAGATCTCGACCTTGAATACGCCCTTGAAGGCGAAACCGAAGACGATGGACAGGGCGAGATAGGCGACGAGCCAATGGACGCGCAGGCCGAAGGCGACAAGGCTGCCGGCCGGGTAGAGGATCTCGATCGAACGCACCGGCGTGCCGGCGGCGAGCGGCGCCTCGCCGGGATACAGGACCCGCTTCCAGAAGGAGCCGCGAGAGGCCAGGCCCGAGACCCTGGCCAGGGGGCCGCTCCCGACGACGACCGACTTCTCGAGGATCGCGCCTCCGGCGCGCAGCGTCAGCCGTCCGGAGCCGGGCGAGAGGGCCTTTATCCGCCAGACGACCTCGTGGAGGTCGGCGATGCGCACGGCCGGGGCCGAGATCTCAAGGCCGGGCGGGACCTCGAGGTCGAGGCCGGCCGCGACGGGGTCGGCCGTCGCTTCGAGCCCGGCCTTGACCAGCGTCTCGTCGCCCGGCCGGAGCGGCGCGCGGTCGTACCAGACGCTGAGCTGGGCCAGGATGAGGACAAGCGGCGCGATCATGACCGCCAGCGGCTTGAGGTTGGCGGCGAGATACGACAGATTGGCCTTGAGGATCGCCCCCTGCGAGGCCAGGGTGACCCGCATGTTGTCCTTGTAGAGCCGCATCTCGTAAAGGTGGGCCTTGATGAGGTCCTTGGCCCGGCGGATGGCCGCCTGGTTGGACGTCAGCTTGTAGACCTCGAGCATGAGCAGGGCCGTCAGGAACGAGACGGCGACCATCCCGAACCAGGGCGAAAGCCCCCGGAAGGGCCACAGGACGGCCCCGACGATCCAGCCGAAGACGAGGTTGATGACGGACATGGCGATCAGGAGAGGTAGCCGAGGCCTTTCAGCTTCTTCTTGATCTCCTCCTCGGAGTCGGCCTCTTCGAGCTTGGCCACTTCCTTTTCGAGGCAGTGGGCGACGAACTCGTCGGCGGAGGAGTAGCCGGACATCTCGGCGAGCTTCTTGATCTTGTCGAACAGGTCCTTGTCGATCTTGACCTTCACGCTGGCCATGGGGTGGCTCCTTTCTCAGTCTTTCGCGAGGACGTTCCGGCCGATCATCTCACCGGGCTTTTCGACCCCGAAGACCTCGAGCACCGACGCGGTCAGGTCGTACAGGGCCGGAGCCTCGGCCGTGAACTTGCGGTTCGAGAAGGCGACGCCGGGCAGGACCTCCGGCGCCGACATGTGGTCGCCGCTCCATTTCTGGGTGTTGTCCTCGAGGATCTCCTTGGGGAAGCCCCCCAGCGGCGACTGCCAGGAGATGCGATAGCCGCGGTTGAAGCCGAGGACGATGTCCGGGGCCATCTCGAGGTTCCGGCCCCGGTAAGCCTCCTTGGCGATGAAGGCCCGGAGGACCGGGTGCTCGCCGGTCTTGGGATCGATCACGGCCTCGAGCTTCCCGGCGATCTCCCGAAGGAGGCCGTCCTTCTCGGCTCCGGACGCGACGACGCCCTCGCCTTCGCGGCCCCGCTCGTTGATGAACAGGCCGTTGAGGCCCATGCCGTAGGCCCGGGTCTTCGACCAGTCGGTATTGTCGAAATAAGCCGACTCCAGCTGCTTCCAGGGCCGTTTGAGCCGGTGGTAGCCCTGCTGCAGGAGCCAGGTGTTGAGATTGAAGCCGCGCCGGAAAGCGTTGAAGCCGTGGTCGGACATGACCAGGACGACCGTGTCCTTGTCGGCCTTCCGCAGGGCCGCATCCAGGGCCCGGTCCAATTCGGCGTACGTCCGGGCGATGACGTCGCCGTAGCGGGCGGCGAGCTTCGCGTCGTAGGCCGGGTGGCCGGGATCCGTCAGGCGCCAGAACATGTGCTGGCGCTGGTCGGCGTTGGAGAAATAGAAGAAGAGCAGGCCCTCGTCGAACCGGCCCAGCTCGTACTCGAGCATGGCCATGCTCTCGTCGTAGACCATGGCGTCCTGGGCCAGGAATTCCTCTTCGTCAAGGACGTGGTTCTCGAGGGCGCTGGTGTCGGCCGGCAGGCCCTTGGTGAAGTAGGGGCCGAAGCGCCTCTCCAGCTCCTTCGAATACGACTCCGGCGTCGAGATGGGCAGGGGCGGCCGGGCCGGGTCCATGTGAACGGGCGAGACGTAGAGCTTGAACTTCGGCCGGACCTCCTTGAGGTAGAAGAGGCAGATGCCGTGGACGCTCTGGGTCGGGATGAGGTCGAAGTGGACATGGACCCAGCGGCTCCACTCCCGCTCCTTGAGGACGAATTCGTGGCCCTGGATGACGATCTTGGCCGCCGCGTTAGAGGGATCGATGAAGACCTGGAAGGGGACGGTCGCCTCCGGCGCGTCCGTCCGGAAGGTGTTGGTCGGGCCGGGAAGCTCGGCCTCGACCCTGTTCCCGGCCACGAAGACGTCGTAAACGCGCCCGCCTCCGCCGGCCTCCTGGGTGACCGTCGCCGAGTCATTCGTGAAGTAGCTGAACATGCCGTAGGAGCCCTTGAGGTCGGGCGTGTTCATCCCCGACAGGGTCCTCTGTTTCGAATCGACGGGCGGGTAGTTCGAGGGCATCTTGAAGACCGTCGACGGATGGCCGGACGCCTCGAGCAGCTGCCAGAAGGCCGGGCCGCGGCGGAGATTGCGGACCGTTCCGCCCGACAGCGGGATGATCGTCTTCCCGAGGCGGATGGTCTTCGCGGCCCCGGCCGTCTCCGTCGCGGAGAAAACCGGGACGTAGGTCTTCGGATCGCGGCTGAAGAAGTCGAAGATGCCGTGGCCGCCGGGGTCCATGCCGCTGATGAAGTTCGACCAGGCGACGGGCGACTGCGGCGGCAGGCTCGTCCCGAGGGGCCGGAAATCTCCTCCCGCCTCGAGCAGCCTCCGGAAGGACGGCAGCCGTCCCTCGTCGATCCAGCGCCGCGTCAGAACCGGGTCAAGCCCGTCGATGCCCAGGATGATCATCTTCTTCGACGTCCGGCCGTAGCCGTAGGCTTTCGGCCCGAGGCGGGCGGCGCCGCCGAGGCCGGCGGCCGCCGTGGCCGCGACCCCGGCCTTGAGGAATTGCCGGCGCGTCAGGGCGCCGTCCCTGCGTCCGTTCATCGTCCTTGCCCTTTCCCCTGTGCGGGACCGGCCTGCGTCCCGGCATCGATCAGGCTCCGCCCGTCCATGTGGGCCGGCGGGGCGATGCCGAAAAGCTCCAGGACCGTCGGCGCGACGTCCATGATCGACGGGTCGGTCCGCTTAAGCCGGAGGTTGGAGAACAGGACCCCCGGCACGAGGGCCGGATCGATGCAGTGATCGCCGCTCCAGGCCTTGGGGTTGTCCTCGATGACGGTCCCGCCGACGACGCCGGTGACGCCGTCCCAGGACGCCCGATAGCCCTCGTTGTAGCCGATGATCAGGTCCGGAGCGTTGTCCTTGTACGGCCCGGCGTAAACGGCGTCGCGGTCGTAGACGTGGGTGACCGCCGCGGGCCCGTTCGGGCCGTCCTTCAGGGCCAGGAGCTTGCGGGAGATCTCGGCCTTGAGGGCCTTGGCCTCTTCGCCGGGGGCCACCGTGCCGCGGGCCTCGCGGCCCTTGAGGTTGAGATAGACGCCGCCGAGGCCGAGCCCGTAGGCCCTGGTCCGGTCCCAATCGACGTCCTTGAACCATTCGCCGCTCTCGGCCCGGCCCTCGACGAGGCTGAGGTAGCCGTTCTGGCGGAGCCAGGCGTTGAGGTTGACGCCGCGGCGGAAGGACTTGAAGCCGTGGTCGGACATGACGAACAGGGCGCCCTTCGGGCCGAGGCCGGCCGCGACCCGGCCGACGAGATCGTCCATCTTCCTGTAAAGCTCCTCGATGACCGCCGGGCTCATCCGGGCCGGCGCGGCCTTGAGGGCCGGGTGGGCCTTGTCGAGGTAGCGGAAGAACATGTGCTGGATGCTGTCGGTCGTCTCGAAGACGATGGCCACCAAACCGCGGGGGGTCTTGGCCAGCGCGTTCTGAAGCATGCCTTCCCACTCGGCGTGGTTGGCGTAGGTCAGCTCGAGGAAGGCCGCTTCGTCGAGCGCCCCCTCGTTCAGGGCCCAGGTATCGTTGGCCTCGCCCAGGGTGATGTAGCGCCCCAGCAGCTTGGCCAGGTAAACGGCGTAGATGAACGGCTGCGAGATCGGCAGGGCCGGCTTCTCGGGGTCGATGTTGAGCGGCGTCACGTACATCTGGAACTTGGGCCCGAGCGAGGCGATGCGAAAGCGGCAGGCGCCCCGGACCTTCGTGCCCAGGCCGGCCTTGAAGACGACCGGGGTCCAGGGGCTGAATGTTTTTTCTTTCAGGAAGAACCTGGGATGGCCCTTGAGGGCCAGCCAGGCCCCGCCGGCCCCGGCGTCGATGGTGATCGTCAGCGGGACGCGGATCTCCTTCGGCTCCCGCAGCAGCGAGTTCTCCGGGCCCGAGAGCTCCGTCCTGATGACGTCGCCGTCCCGCCGGACGAGGACGGCCACGCCGCCTTCGTGCCGGCGGACCATGTCGGCGTCCTCGGTGAAAAAGGCGAACGTCCCCTGGCTGCCTTTGAGGTCAGGGGCGCACATGCCGGAGAGCATGTGGCCTTTGAACTTGTCGGGCGGGAAGGTGACGGGAACGCGCAGGACGGTCGAGGCGATGCCCTTGTCGCCCAGGATCTTCCAGAACGGGACGCTCCTGCGCAGGCCCCGGATCTCGGGCTTGGAGAGCTGGATGAGATACTTGCCCAGCGGCAGCGTCCGCCTGGGCCGGCCGATCCGGGCCGAGGACAGGTCGGGCAGATAGGTGCGCGGGTCGCGGCTGAGGAAGTCGAAGATGTTGTGCTTGGACGGCTCCGTGCCGGTCGTGAACGACGACCATGCTACCGGCGAGATGGCCGGCGTCGTCGTCCTCAGGCGGGCGTACGAGCCCTCCTTCCTCAGCCTGGCCAAGTGGGGCATCTTGCCCTCGGCCATGAACTTCTCGGCCAGCGTCGGCTCCATGCCGTCCAGGCCGAGAACGACGACGCGCTCGATGGGCCCTTTGCGGTAGGCCCGCTGGCCGCGGACGGCCCGCCAGGCGAAGCGGAAGGGCCAGGACAGCAGGGAGAAGACGGCCAGCAGGAAGGTCACGAAGAAGACCAGGAACGACGACAGGAAGGCGAAGCCGGCGCCGGGGCCGATGTAGGCGGGCAGGGGAGCGGCCAGGGCGCAGACGAGGAGGAGCGTCGCGGAGGCCAGGCGTCCGGGCTTCTTCATCAGAAGTTCTTGAGGATGACGGGGGCGAGGTCGGAGATCTTGAGATCGTCGCCGAGGTCCTCGGCGGACCAGAAAAAGGCGTCGTCCCAGGTGTGCATGCCCTGGAGCCCGGGCCGGCCGAAGACCTCCTTCTTCCGGACCGAGCCCTTCATGTCGAAGCCAGGCTCGGCAACGACGATGAGGTCGGGGCCCTTGGACGCGCACGGCCCCGAGTAGGCTTCTTCGGCCATGAAGACCCGGCGAACGACCCGGCGGCCCTGGCATTCGAGCTTGGCCAGCTTGGCCGCGATCTCCTCCTTGAGGGCCCGGCGGGCCGTGCGCTCGACGGAGCCCTTGGGGAACTTGCTCTTGTAATTGAGATAGATCCGGTTGGGATCGAGGGCGAAGGCCCGCGACCGGCCGTGGATGTCCTCGAGCGATTCGGGTTCGGGCTTGACGAACCGGAGGTAGCCGTTCTGCTCGAGCCAGGCGTTGAGATAGACCTCCTTCTCGGCGCCGCAGAAGCCGTGGTCGGACAGGATGTAGAAGCCGGCATAGGTGTTGGCGAACTTGTGGTAGGCGGCGACGATCTTGCCGATGAGCCGGTCGATGTGGCGGTAGAAATCGAGGAAGGCCTGGTGGGCCGGATGATCGGCGTCCTCGTAGGCCCGCCAGAGGAGGTGGTGGAGCCGGTCGGTCCCCGTGATGATGAACTCGAAGTAGTCCCAGCCGTCGTCCCAGAAGAAGTTGAGGGCCTTCTGGCCGCCGGCCATGGTCTTGTTCAGCTCCGGCCAGAGCAGCTCCGGGCGCTCCCGGCACTTGAGGATGTCGACGTCGATCTGGTAGCCCATCTGCTCCAGGGCGGCCCGGCAGCTCATGGGCCAGACGGCCCGGGCCAGCTCCAGGGCGACGAAGCCGGAGATGAGGATGCCGTCGGTCTTGCGGGCGGGATAGGTCGAGGGCTGGTTGATGATGACGCTCTTCTTGCCCTTGGCCCCGAGCTTGTCCCAGATGGTCGGGGCCTTGACGTCGAGGAAGTTGGGGAAGCGGATGGCGTAGGACTTGGGCTTGAAGTCCGTGAAGCCGAAGATGCCGTGCGTGCCCGAGTTCGTCCCGGTCATGAAATCCGTCCAGGAGACCGAGGAGATCTCGGGCAGGCTGGCCTTCATCCGGTGGATCTTGCCGACGTCCATCAGCCTGGCCATGGTCGACATGACGCCGCGGCGGGCCAGCTCGACGATCATCCCGTAGGGGACGCCGTCGAGCCCGATGACGCAGGCTTTGTTGGTCTTCTTCGGCTTGAGGTCGGCCATTTCGAGCTGTTCCTATCCCGGAACCACTTATATTATCTCAAGATACGGGCCCGGTCAATGACTTTTGAGTTGACAAGGGCCGCCGGCGGTTGTTAAATGGGGGCTCAAAAACGAGGTCATATGCAAGGATTCGACAAGCTCCGGGCCCATCTGGTCCGGGAATACGAGAAGAAGACGCCGCGGAGCCGCTCGGTCTTCCGGCGGGCCGAGAAAGTCATGGTCGCCGGGGGCAGCCACACCATCCGGCTGTGGCGGCCCTACCCGTTCTTCGCCGCTTCGGCCGAGGGCGCCCGGGTCCGCGACGTCGACGGCAACGGCTACATCGACTACTGGCAAGGCCACTACGCCAATATCCTCGGCCACAATCCCCGGAGCGTGCGCCGCCGCGTCGCCCCGTCGCTCGAGCGCGGCGCCTCGCACACGGGCTTCGAGGCCGAAGCCCAGATCGAGCTGGCCGAGACCCTCGTCCGGGGGCTCGGCGGGCGCGGGGCCAAGGTCCGCTTCACGACCTCCGGCACCCTGGCCACGATGTACGCCGTCATGATGGCCCAGGGCCTGACCGGCCGGGACCTGGTCCTGAAGGTGGGCGGCGGCTGGCACGGGGCTTCGCCGTACCTGCTGAAGGGCGTCAAGTACCGCCCGGTCGTGGGTTTCGAGGGGAAGGAATCGGCCGGCCTGCTCGACGACATCGTCCGCCGGACCCTGGTCACCCGATTCAACGACGCCGCAGACCTCGGCCGGATCGTGGCCGAGCACGGCGACCGCATCGCCTGCTTCATCGTCGAACCGTTCCTCGGCGTCGGCGGCTTCCTGGCGGCCTCGAAAGAATACCTGGAGACGGCCCGCCGCCTGACCGCGGAGCGCGGCATCATCCTGATCTTCGACGAGATCATCTCCGGCTACCGCTTCCGTCCCGGCGGCGTTCAGACGCTCTACGGCGTCCGGCCCGACCTGACCACGCTGGGCAAGATCATCGGCGGCGGCCACGCCGTGGCCGCGGTCGTCGGCCCCCGCGAGATCATGGACGAATGCGAGCACGGCCGCGACGGAGGCGCCCGGGTCTTTTTCGAGGGCGGGACCTTCTCTGCCCACGGCGAATACATGAAAGCCGGGATGATCATGCTGGCCGAGCTGGCCGCCCGGGCCGGGGCCATCTATCCACGGATCGCGGACCTGGGCGAAAGGCTGCGCCGGGGCATCGAAGCGGCTTTTGCCGAACAGGGGATCGCCGCCCGATGCACGGGCTGCGGGAACGAGACCGTCCGGGGAAGCTCGCTGTTCATGGCCCATTTCCCGCTCCGGCCCGGACTCGCGTATGACCGGCCCGAGGACATCCACGACCCGGACCGCTCGAACATCCCCATGCGGGAAGAACTGCTGAAGCTGGCCCTGCTCGTCAACGGCGTCAACGTCGTCCATGGCGGCGGAGCCGTTTCGGCCGCCCACGGCCCCCGGGAGATCGAGGCGACGATCGCCGCCTACGCGGAAGCGGCCCGGCTGTTCGCGAAATACCTCGATTAGGGCTCAGGCCGTCTTCTTCAGCTCGAACCGGCAAGCGCCGCTTCCGACCTTGAAGACCGCCCGATCCTGCCGTTCCCCGAGCGGCTCTATCCCCTCAATGGTTTCGACGGCGCGGCCGGCCCGCCAGAGCGTGCGGCCCGATTCGAGGATCCGGGCCCCGGGCCAGAGCAGGGGAACATGCACCTCGCCGGCGGCGCCGACGGGGATCTCGGCTTCGAGCGAGAAGGTCCCGTCGTCCTTCCGCCAGCTGGCCGCGACCCGGCCCGCTATCGTCTCCAGGGAGGCCTCGACGAAAGTCAAGTCGCCGAGGACATGCGGCCGGACCCGGACGGCCTGCCAGCCCGGCCGGAGCGGGGAGAGGCCGGCCAGGGTCCGGTAGAACCAGGCATCGACGCTGCCGAACATGATATGGTTCTGGGAATTCATGGCGGGTCCCGTCAGCTTCTCCCAGCGCTCCCAGAGCGTCGTGGCCCCCTCGGCCAGCATGTAGCCCCAGCCCGGATAGCTCTTGCGGGTGGCCATGCGGAAGGCCGCCTCGGCCTGGCCGTTCTCGGTCAGGACGTCGAGGATGTAGCGGGTCCCGAGGATGCCGGTGTCGACGTGATGATCGTGCACCCGGACGACGCTCTGCACGAGGCTGGCCACGACCTTGTCCTTGCGGCCGGCCGGGACCATGTCCAGGTAGAGGGGCAGGGCGTTGGACGTCTGGTCGGGCAGGTTGTCGACCGGGCTGACCCGGATGGCCGCGTACTGGCTCTCGCCGAGGAAGGCCCGGTTGAAGGCGTCCTTGATCGAATCGGCCAGCCGGCCGTACTCCCGGGCCTCGGCCTCGCGGCCCAGCACGCCCGCCAGCCGGGACATGATCAGGACGTCGTGGCAATAGAACCAGGTGGAGGTCAGCTCGACCGGGGTTTTCTTGGGCACGACGCCGCCGGGCGGACACCAATCGCCGTACTTGCCGAGCCCGCGGATGATGTGGCCGTCGGCGTTCCGGCCGAGGAAATCGATGTACGCCTTCAGGGCGGCGTAATGAGCGGCGATAGCCCGCCGGTCGCCGTAATGGTCCCACAGGAGCTCGACCAGCGTGGCGTAGGCGGCGCTCCAGGCCGGGTCGGCCGGATAGAGCCGCGGCAGGTAGGCCGGGGCGATGTCGGACAGGCTCCCGTCCTCCCGCTGTCCCAGGCGGATGTCGTCGAGGAACTTGGCGTAGAAGGCGGCCAGGTCGAAGTTGAAAACGGCCTCTTCGGCCGAGAGATGGGCGTCGCCGAGCCAGCCGTGGCGCTCGTCGCGCTGGGGGCAATCGGTCGGGATGCTCATGAGGTTAGAGAGCTGGCCCCAGAGGACGTTGCGGTGCACGGCGTCGACAAGCTCGTTCGACGACCGGAACCGCCCTGCCCTCTCGACGTCCGAGTGGACGAACAGTCCTTCGAGCGCCTCGGGCCCGGGCCGGCCGGGGTAGCCGGTCACCTCGACGTAGCGGAAACCGTGATAGGTGAACTTCGGCTCGTGGACCTCGGGCCCGCCGCCGCGGAGGATGTAGACGTCGGTGGCCTCGGCGTTCTCGTTCGGGCCGAGGTTGAGGGTGCCGTCCTCGTTGACGAGCTCGGCGTGGCGGAGGCGGACCTCGGTGCCCATCGGGCCCTCGACCTTAAGGCGGGCCCAGCCGGAGAAGTTCTGGCCGAAATCGAAGACCGCGGCGCCGTTCGGCAGCAGCCGCACCGACCGCGGGGCCAGCGCCTCGGTGACCCGGACGGGCGGCATCATCTGGGGGGCGAGGGGATAGCCGGGCACCGGGACGGCCGGGTCCCAGTGCCGGTCATCGAATCCTGGCTGGTCCCAGCCGTCGATGAGGATGCGGGCATCGCAGCGCTCGCCGCAGTAGAGGCCGTTCTCCTGGACCGGGCCGCCCGACGTCCGCCAGCTCTCGTCCGCGAAGATGATCTCCCGGCCGCCGCTCTCGTACTCGACCTCGATGCGGCAGGCCAGCTTCGGCGCGTCGTAGCCGAGGCTCCGGGTGTGGCGGCCGTTGCCGAGGATGACCCCGACGGCGTTCCGGTCCCGGACGAGCGCGGTCACGTCGTGCGAGGCGTAGAGGGCCTTCTTCCGATAGTCCGTCCAGCCGGGGTCGAGGACGCTCGTCCCGACCTTGGCCCCGTTCAGCCGGAGCTCGTAGTGGCCCAGGCCGGAGATGAAGATCATGGCCAGCGCGGGCCGGCCGCGAAGGCCGAACTCGCGGCGGAGGTAGATGGCGCAGGACTGGACCTCGTCGGGGCCGGGCTGGCCGAGCAGGACCGTCCCCCTGCTCCGGAACTCGGTCGTCCGGGCGGCGCTGACCCATTTGGCTTTCCAGTCGCCCGGCCTCAGGAAGGCGGTCACGAACGAGGCCGGCTCGCTCCAGGCGCTGGCCCGGCCGGCGCGATCCCACCAGCGGACCTTCCAGAAGTAGCGGGCGCAGCTGTCAAGGGGCTCGCCGGCGTATTCGAGGCCCGGCCCGGCCGGGCCTTCCATCCGGCCCGGGTCCCAATAGTCGCCGATGTCGCTCCGGAGGAGATCTTTCGATGACGAGACCAGGACCTGGAACGCCGTCGGGCGGTCGCCGCGCTCCGGGCTCTCGACGGTCCAGAAGAGCCGGGGCGCGGCCGTGTCGACGCCAAGGGGCTCGACGAGGTATTCGCAGCGCAGCCGGGTCGGGGGCAGGGGCGTCATGGGGACCTCGCGGGCGACGTTCTCGCTGCGGAGATTATAGTGGAACCGCGTCCCGGCCGCAAAGCGGGCGCGGGCGCCGGGACTATCGGGCCTCGGCCAGGAAGTAGCGCGCGACCTCGATGCCGTAATCGTCGGGATCGAGGACCCCGCGGATCGTCCGGCCGGCGCCCCCCGCGGCCGGGTCCTTTTCGGCCAGGTCCACGATCTCGCCGTCGATCCTGCGCCCCGACGCGTCCGTGATCAGCTTGACCTTGGGGCGGAGGGCCAGCTGCGGGTCCTCGTTGAGGGCGAAAACGATGCCGATCTCGCCGGAGCTCAGGCCGACCAGCGAGCCGATGGGGAAAACGCCCATCATGCTGACGAAGGCCTTCAGGATGACCGGGTGGAAGTCGGTGCCGGAGAGCTCGAGCATCGCGCCCAGGGCTTCGGCCCTGGTCATCGCCGAGGGCCGGTAGACGCGCTTGGTCGTCACGGCGTCGAAGTAATCGACGACCTTGACGATCTTGCTGTACAGGTTGATGTCCCCGGTCCCGAAATAGCGGGGATAGCCGCCGCGGTCCTGCTTGATGTGATGCTCAAGGCTCACGTGGATGGCCTGGAGCGGCAGGCGCCGCGGCCCCTTGAGCAGGACGAGCTTCTCGGCCCCCTTGAACGGGTGACGCTCCATGATCTCCCGCTCGTCCGCGCTGAGCGAGGACGGCTTGTTGAGGATCTCCAGGGGCGTGTCGAGCTTGCCCAGGTCGTGGAAGAAGGCGGCGATCCCGAGGTCGACGATCTCGGCCCGGCTCAGGCCCAGGCGCCGGCCCAGGGCCGTGGACAGCAGGCAGACGTTGACCGAGTGGTTGAGGGTGTATTCGTCGTGGTTCTTGAGGTTGGTCAGGCCGAAGACGAAGGACTCGTTGTCGACGATGTGGTTGTAGATCGCCTGCATCAGGCGCCGCGTCGTGTGGACCTTGAGGCTCTCGTTCCGGGCGTTCCTGCGGAACGAATCCTTGAGATGGGCGATGCCGAGGAAGAAGATCCGGGCCGTGCTGCGGTTGAGGCTCGAGGGCGCTTGCCGGGCCGCCGCCTCCTCCAGGACGACGTTGGCGACGCCGGCCTGGTCGAGGTCTTCCCGGAGCTGGGCGAAAGGCGAGCCGGCCTTCTTTTCCCGCCTGGCGAAGACGGGCAGGAAGCGGTTGAGCTCCTCGCGCGTCAGCCCGGGCTTGAAGCGGATGGCGTCGAGCTCGCGCTGCCGGAATTCCTCCATGACGAACTTGAAAACGGCATAGGTCGCGAGGCTGGACTTGACCCGGGCCCCGTTGAGTATGAAGGCGCCGTGGCGGACGCGGAGGGCAGCCTCCTTCTCGTCCTTCAGGATGGGCGCCAGCCCGTCGAAGAAGAGCTTGGCCTGCTCCTGGAAGGCGTCGTTCTTCGGGTCGTGGATCTTGGCGATCTTGTCCACGACGTGGAAGCGAAGGACAAGCTCGCTCGCCGCCCGCTGGAAGGCGCGAATGTCCTCGGCCCCGGCCGGCCGGCGCGGAGCGGTGGAGCCGGCGCCCTGTTCGTCCATGGCCTCAGGACTCCTTAGCCCCCGGCGGCCCCGCGGCGATCCGGCCCAGGGCCGCGGCACAGGCCTCGCGGACCTTCCGGCCCCGGGCGCCCCTGGCCAGGGCGGCCGCCGCCTCGGGCGTGCCCATGCCGGCCAGCCCCGCGACGGCGGCCAAGCGCATCTCCCGGCGCCCGGCCGACGGCAGCGGCGAACGGCGCCTGAGGGTCGCGCTCAGGAATTCCAGCGCCTCGGCGGACCGCGTCCGGCCGAGGAAGGATAGGATGGCCTGCTTTTCCTTGAGGCTCTTCTTGCGGAAAGCCGGAGCCGCCGCTTCTTCGATGAGGCGGCGGATCCGGGCCGTCTCGGCCAGCGGGTCGAGCATCAGGGCCGCCTGGATCCTGAGGCTTTCGTCAGGATCGTCCAGGAACCCGAAGAGGACCTGGTTGGCCCGGGGGCCGCGGGCCCGGCCGAGGGCTTGTATGGCTTCGAGCCGGAGGGCCCGGTTCTTGAACCGCTGGAAGCCCGACAGGTGGAGGAGGCCGGATCCCCCGGGCAGGGCGGCGAGGAGCCCGATGATCTCTGCCGAGAGGTCCGGCCGGGCGTCGCCGGCCAGCCTGGCGAGCAGCCCCGGATCGGGACCGGCGGCTTCGCCGATGAACCCGAGGATCTGCTTCCTGACGTCCCGGTCGGCCTGCCGCTCGAACAGGGCCGCCGCGGTCGGCAGGGCCGCGGGCCCGGTCCGTCTGAGGAACTCGAGAAGCGCCGGCCAGGACACCTCGACGCTCGAGGTCAGGGCCTCGTCCACGGCCCTCAGGGTCCGCGGCCCCGACATCTCCTTCAGGGCGGCGTCGACCAGGACGGCCTTGGGCGAGCCGGAGGGGCCGATGTGGGCCCGGAGATCCTGGACCTCCCGGAGAACGGTGTTGGCCGCGGGGAACTTGCCGGCCCGGACCTGCTCGACCAGGAACTCCTTGAGGACGTCCAGGCCCGAAGCACAAGCGGCCGGATCCTCTTCGAGATAGACGACCTCGGCCGTCAGGCTGACGAAATCCCCCTCGGGCCACAAGTGGCGGTTGGCCCGGATCATTTCCTCGACCTCCCGGGCGTCCCCCTCCGACAGTCCGGCGGGCGCCGCCACGGACGAGCCGGGCCCGAAGCCGGCTGATGATTCGGGAGCGGCGAGCGGGGCCTCCGCGGCCGGTCCCGGCGTTTCCCCGTCGGAGGACGGGACCGCGGGGCCGTGATCGAGGCGGTCCCGATCGGCCGGCGTCAGCGCGATCCGGCCCTCGGCCAGGGAACCCTTGTCGACCTTGATCTCGAACGGCTCCCGGGCCGCATCGGGAAGCTCGGGGATGTTCTCCAGGGCCTCGATCTCGCGCCGCTCGGCCAGGATCCGGTTCTCCAGGAAGTCGTCCGGGGCGTAGTATTGGATGTCGGGGAAGTCGTTCTCCCAAAGGGCGGCGACGATGTCGTTCTCCTCGCCGGGACGCTGGGAGACGGTCTTGACGAGATCAAGGAATTCGGCGAGTTCCCGGCGGTCCAGGCCCGGGCGGAACGAGATCGACTCCATCCCGTCCTTGAAAAAGAAGAAGGGCAGGCTGCGGATGTTCGATTCGTCGAGATAGACGACCCGGTCGGCGCAGACAAAGGCGTGCTCGCGGACATCGAGATCGAGCGGGCCGAAGCGGACGAAGAAGTCGTCGAACTTGGCCCCCAGGGCTTCGACGAAGCTCCTGACCGTGTCATGGTCCGACGGATAGATCTTCATGGCCGAGACGGCATTGGCCATGGTCAGAAGGAGGTCTTTGGCCTTGCGGACGCAGAACTCCAGCTCCGATCTTTCGGCCGTGACGTCCCCCGACCGGGATCCTTGGCCTTCGTCCATGCTTCCCCTGTCCCAGGGCGGTTCCCGGTCTTCAGTTTATGGAAAAACGCCGCCGAGTCAAGCGGCGGCCGGCGGGCGGGTCGCGCTGGCGGCCTGGGCGAGGAAGTAGTCGGAAACGTCGATGCCGTACTTGGCCGGGTCGAGGGCCGCGGCGATGGTCCGGCGGAAGCGGCCGGTCGTCCCGGCCTGCTCGGCCAGATCGACGATCTCGCCGTCGATCTTGTTGCCGGCCGGATCGGTGATGAGCTTGACCGACGGCCTCAGGACGAGCCTGGGTTCGGGATTGAGGTCCTGGACGATGGCCAGCTCGCCGGTCGTCAGGGCCACCAGCGTGCCGATGGGGAAGACGCCCATCATGTTGACGAAGGCCTTGAGGATGACCGGATTGAACTCCGTGCCGCTCTGTTCCAGCATCAGGCTCAGGGCCTCGGCCCGGGTGAAGTCCCTGGCACGGTAAACGCGCCTGGTCGTGATGGCGTCGAAGACGTCGACTACCTTGACTATCTTGCTGAACAGGTTGATGTCGTCTTTTTTGAAATAGCGGGGATAGCCGGACAGGTCTTCTTTGATGTGGTGCTCCAGGGCCACGTGGATGGCCCGGAGCGGCAGGCGGCGGAACTCCTTGAGCAGGGCCAGCTTCTCGGCGCCGTGGAAGGGATGCTGCTCCATGATGTCCCGCTCGGCGTCGGTCAGCCGGCCCGGCTTGTTGAGGATGTCGAGCGGCGTCTCGGTCTTGCCCAGGTCGTGGAAGAAGGCGGCCATGCCCAGGTCGACGAGCTCGGCCCGGCTCAGGCCGAGCCGGCGGCCTAGGGCGGTGGCCAGCAGGCAGACGTTGACCGAGTGGTTGAGCGTGTACTCGTCGTGGTTCTTGATGTTGGTCAGCCCGTAGACGAAGCCCTCGTCCTCGACGATGTGGTTGTAGATCGACTGCATCAGGCGCCGGGTGGTGCTGATCTTGAGGGGCTCGTTGCGCCGGTCGCGGGCGAACGATTCCTTGAGGTGGACGATGCTGAGGAAGAACAGCCGGGCCGAGCTCTGGTGGAGGCCCTGGGGCGCCTCCTCGGCCGAGAGTTTCTCGAGCTCGAAGTGCTCGATCCCGGCGGCCTCGAGGTCGGCCTGGAGGCGGGCGAAGGGATCCTCCTCCTTCTTGTCGCGCTTGGCGAAGACGGACATGAA
Organism: Acidobacteriota bacterium; assembly: GCA_039683095.1. Taxonomy (NCBI): domain Bacteria; kingdom Pseudomonadati; phylum Acidobacteriota; species Acidobacteriota bacterium. The sequence goes on from JBDKSB010000010.1 coordinate 75,425, forward strand.
GCCGTAGAGCTCGTCCAGGGTGATGCCGCGAAGGAAGGTCACGGCCTCGATGTTCCGCGCGCGGAACTCCTCAATGACGGACTTGAATATGCCGTAGGTCCCGACCCCGAACTTGAGCCGGACCCCGTTCAGCACGAGCGTGCCGTGGCGGACGCGCAGGGAGGCCTCCGGTTCGGCCGCCAGGACAGAGGCCAGGGTCTCGAACAGCAGCCGGCCCTGGACCTGGAAGGCGTCGTTCCCGGTGTCGTAGATCTTGGCGATCTTGTCGACGATGTGGAAACGGGTCAGCAGCTCGAGGCCGGCCTTCTGCCGGGCCTTCGGGTCGGCCCCCGCAACCGGACCGGCCGATCCGCCCGAAACCGCGCGAACCCGGTCCTTCTCGTTCATGCCCGCATCCTATCCCCGCGCCGTCCCGGCCGGGGGCAGTCGCATGAGCGCGGCCTGGCAGGCTTCGCGGACCTTGCGGGTCCGGCCGATGGCGCCCTGCTGGAGGGCCTCGAGGGCCTCCGGCGTGGCCATGCTCTCCAGCCCGGCCGCGGCGGCCAGGCGCGTCTCCAGGGCCGCCTTTGAGGCGAAGAGAGGGGCGCGGCGGAGCGTCCGCCTCAGGAACTCGAGGGCCTCGGGCGATCTCGTCCGGCCGAGAAAGACGAGCAGCGCTTCCTTCTCCTTGAGGCTCTTGGCCCGGAAGTCCCTTCCGGAGGCTTCGTCGAGGACCTGCCGGACGCGAACGCCGCCCCGGGCCGGATCGAGGGTCAGGATGGCCTGGATCCGGATCTCCTCGTCCGGGTCGTTGAGGAAACCGGCCAGGATTCGCGAGGCCGTTTCGTTCCGGGACCGGCTCAGGGTCCGGACGACCGCCGACTTGGTCTCGTTGTTGGGGAAGTTCAGGAAGGCCGCCAGATGGGGGATGCCGCGATCGCCCGGCAGCCGGGCCAGGATGCCGACGATCTCGCTGGCCAGGACGGGCCGGGTGCCGTCGGCCAGTCCGGCCAGCTGGGCGGGCTGGGCGGCGCCGGCCTTTTCGATGAAGTCGACGACCTTGTGCCGGGCCTGCCCGTCCGGTGCGATGTCATAGAGGTCGGCCGCCAGGCCGAGGGCGGACGGCCCGAGCAGGCCGAAGAAGCCGAGCAGGGACTCCCAGTCCATGGCCTTCTTCTGGGCCAGCAGGGCCTTGACGGCCTCGATCGTCTTGGGACTGACCGTGCGGGCGAGGAAGTCGTCGAGGAGCGCCGCCTTGTCAGGGTTCCCGGCCAGGTGGCGGCTGAGCTCGTGGATCTTCTGGATGATCAGCACGCCGACATCGAAATGGCCGCGCTGAAGCTGGTCGAAATGGTATTCCAGGAGGGCGTCCAGAGCGGCCCGGCCGTTGGCCGGGTTATCCTCCAGGTAAAGGATCTCGACCATGAGGTTGATGTACTCTTCCTGAGGCGAAATGGTCCGGTTGGCCCGGAGCATGGTCTCGAGCGAAAGCAGCTCGGCTTCGGTCAGGGTCGGGTCCATGGACGCGGCCGGGCTGAGGGGCCCTTTCTCCCCAGGCGGGGGATCGGCCGCCGTCCCGGCCCCGGCGGGCTCGGGGGAAGGCGCGATCCCGGCCTCATCGTCGCTGGCCGAGGCCCTGGCGATCTGCCCGCGGTCCTCCTGGTCGAGCTCGATCCGGCCCTGGGTCAGCTTGGACGTGTCCACCCGGACCTCGATCGTCTCCTGGGCCAGGTCGCCGGGCAGGCCGGGCATGGTCCGGACAGCCTGGGGATCGCGCGTCTCGCCCATGATCCGGTTCTCGAGGAACTCGTCGGGCGCATAGTACTGGATGTTGGGGAAATCGCGTTCCCAGAGCGCGACGACGATGTCGGCGTCCTCGGCCGGCTTCTGAGCCTCGGCCTTGATAAGCTCGAGGAACTCCAGGATCTCGGACCGGTCCAGCCCCTGGTAGAAGAAAAAGATCTGCAGGCCGTCCTTGAAGAAAAAGAACGGCAGGCTCTTGATGGCGACCTCGTCGGTGTAGACCGGCTTGCCCTCATAGGTGAAGGACCGTTCCTCGATCCCTATCTGGAGCTTCTGGTAGGCGTTCAGGAAAGCCGCGAATTTCTCCGCCAGCTGGTTGATGAACGCCGTCACCGTGGCGTGCTCGCTTGGGAATATCTTCATGGCCGAAACCGCATTGGCCAGGCCATGGAGAAGGTCCTTGACTTTGTCGATGCGGGCGATATCGACGGCGTCGGGCTGGACCGGATGCATATCCACCCCAGTTTAGCCAAATCAGGCCAGCCGTCAACCGATTTCGGGCGCGGCGGCCGGGGAGGGTCCCGGCCGGCCGCCAGGAGGACGTCAGCGGCGGCTCAGCACCCGGCGCTCGTAGGCCTCGGCCTCGCGCAGCCAGTCCTCTCCCGCGGGCACGCCGGCCTTCAGGCAGTAGGCGTCCCAGACCGGGCCGAAAGGCAGGCTCTTGAGGTCTTCTAGGAAGGCCAGGCGCTGCAGGGCCCTGGCCGGCCGGTCGAGCTCCCTGGCCTTGTCCGCGGGCTCGAGCAGGGCGATGAGCAGGCCCTTCAGCACCGACCGGGCCCCGAGCACCCAGGCCCCGATGCGGTTGAAGCTGGCGTCGAAGTAGTCGAGGGCGATGTGGATGCGGTCGAGGGCCTGGCTGCGGACGATCTCGGCGCAGAGGTCGCGGACCTCGTCGTTGAGCAGGACCACATGGTCGCTGTCCCAGCGCACGCCGCGGCTGACATGGAGCAGGATCTCGCCGGAGAATGGCAGGATGGCCGAGATCTTGTCGGCGACGGATTCGGTCGGGTGGAAATGGCCGAGGTCGAGACAGATGATCTTGCCGCGGGTCAGGGCATAGCCGAGGTAGAACTCGTGCGAACCGGCGACGAACGACTCGCTGCCGAGGCCGAAGAGCTTGCTCTCGACCGAGTCCTTCATCTGCTGGGGGCTGTATTCGACCTCGTAGATCTCGTCGAGCGACTTGAGCAGGGCGGCCCGGGCCCCCCAGCGGTCGGTCGGGACGTCCTTGGAGCCGTCGGGGATCCAGAGATTGTGGAGACAGGGGGACTGCTGCTCCCGTCCGATCGAGGCGGCGATCCTGCGGCAGCACTTGACGTGGTCGACCCAGAACTTGCGAATGCCGTTCTCCCGGCTGCTCAGGGTGTACCCCGAGACGGCCTTGGGGTGGGCGAAGCAGGTGGCGTTGAAGTCGATCTTCAGGCCGCGGCGCTTGGCCCATTCCGTCCAGCCGCGGAAGTGCTCCGGCTCGATGGCGTCGCGCTCGACGGGCCGTTCGCCGAACTCTCCATACATGGCGTGCAGATTGACCCTGTGGCGGCCGGGGATGAGGGAGAAGGCCTGCTCCAGGTCGGCCCGGAGCTCTTCGACCGTCCGGGCCTTTCCCGGATAGGCCCCCGTGACCTGGAGGCCGCTACCGGCCAGGCTGCCGGCCTGCTTCTCGAAGCCGCCGACGTCGTCGCCCTGCCAGCAGTGAAGGGACAGGGGGATAGCCTGCAGGCGGGCCAGGGCCTTTTCGGTATCGACGCCGCGCTCGGCATAACGCTCGCGGGCGGCGGCATAGTTCTTTTCTATAGCGCTCGGATCCATCCTCAACCCTCCACGAAGGAACGCCATGGTTATATGCCGCCGGTCATGTACTGTCAAGCCTCGGGGAGCCCCCGGAACCGGTCCGCGGCGGCGTCCCAGGCGGGGCCGCGTCCTGAGGGCTGGTACGTCCGCGGCTCGAAAGATTCGCGGACGACGGCCCGGATGTCCTCCGGCGAGCCGACCCGGCCCAGGGCCATGGCCTGGACCAGGATGTTGCCGATGGCCGTGGCCTCGGCCGGCCCGGCCACGACCGGCAGGCCCGTTGCGTCGGCCGTCAGCTGGCAGAGGAGGGCGTTGCGCGAGCCGCCCCCGATGACGTGGATCTTCTCGATCGGATGGCCCAGGACCTGCCGGAGCTGGTCGATGACCGAGCGGTACTTAAGGGCCAGGCTCTCGAGGAGCGAGCGGACCAGGGCGGCCCGCGTGCCCGGGACCGGCTGGCCCGTCCGCCGGCAGTAGGCCGCGATGGCCTCCGGCATGTCCGGCGGATTCAGGAAGTCGGGCGCGTCGGGGTTGACCAGGGCCGCGAACGGCGCGGCCTCGGCGGCGGCGCGCGTCAGCTCGTCGTACGTGACCGGGCCCTCGGCGGACCAGGCCTTGCGGCAGCCCTGGACGAGCCAGAGGCCGGAGACGTTCTTGAGGAAGCGGATGGTGCCGCCGACGCCGCCTTCGTTGGTGAAATTGGCCCGGAGGGACAGCTCCGAGATGACCGGGGCCTTTTCCTCGACGCCGACGAGCGACCAGGTCCCGGACGAGATGTAGGCCCAGTGCTCGCCCTCGGCCGGGACGGCCGCGACCGCGGCGGCGGTGTCGTGGCCGGCCGTGGCGACGACGGGGACGTGGCGCAGGCCCGTCGCCCCCGCGACCTCCTCGGAGAGCTCGCCCAGCACTGTCCCCGGCTCGACGATGTCCTGGAGGAGCTTCTTCGACAGCCCCATGGCCTGGAACAGGCCGGGGATCCAGGTCCTGGTCCGCGGGTCGAGGCACTGGGAGGTCGAGGCGATCGTGGCCTCGGCCGCCTTGCGGCCGGTCAGGAGATAATTGAACAGGTCGGGCATGAAGAGCAGGCCGGCCGCGGCGTCGAGCAGGGGGGACCGCTCCCGGACCATGGCATAGATCTGGAAGAGCGAGTTGAAGGGCATGAACTGGATGCCGGTCGCCTCGTAGAGGGCCGGCCGGGGCACGAGCTTGAAGTACTCCTCCATGGCCCCGGCGTTGCGATGGTCGCGGTAACAGAAAGGCAGGCCCAGGAGGCTGCCGTCCTTGGCCAGCAGGCCGAAATCGACGCCCCAGGTGTCGACGCCGAGGCCGGCCGGGCGGGCCCCGATGGCCGCGGCGGCGTCGCGCATGGCCGCCTTCATCTCGTCGAAGAGGGCGTAGACGTTCCAGTGGATGTGCCCCGCGAGATTGAGGGGCGCGTTGGGGAAGCGGCGGACCTCGTGGACCGTGAGCCTGCGGCCGGCCAGCGTGCCGAGCACGGCCCGGCCGCTCTCGGCCCCGAAGTCGAAGGCCAGGAACTGGGCGGCGTCTTTCGGTTGCGTCATGCGGAGCTTCCGGACCACTTATATATTCGCAACGCGGCCCTTTTTCAAGCCGAAAGTGGAGGGCTTTTGAAAACTGCCGCCGATTCTTCTACAATGAATCCGAACACCGACGACACCCCACAGAGGTTCCATGCCACTCGAGGACAAGCTGAAGCAGTTGCGGCGCGAGCGCGAGGCCCGGTCGCGGGCCCGGACCGTCGAATCGACCTGGGAAACGCTGGGCGAGGACTCCGGCCTGACGGTCAAGGAGAAGCTCGAGCGCCTGATCGCCCTGACCGACAAGGGCCGCGGCCCGGCCGTCCGGGCCGGGGAGCGCCCCGCCGAGAAGAAGCGCTGCGAACCGGTCCAGGTCTTCGAGAACGCCTTTGCTCTCGGCGCGCGCTACGGCCAGATCCCGATCTCCATGGGGCTGCAGATCCCGGCCGGCGTCATAGGCTTCCTCAGCCGCGACGCCGCCTTCGAGGGGCTCGACCTCTCGACGGCTCTCTTCCTCGACCTCGAGACGACGGGCCTGGCCGGCGGCACGGGCACGGTGCCGTTCCTGGTCGGCCTGGCCTACTACCGGGACGAGCGGTTCAAGGTCACCCAGTTCTTCCTCAACGAGATGGCCGAGGAGGACCGGCTCATCCGCGAGCTCGACCAGTTCGTCCGGGAGATGGGCTTCAAGTCGATCGTCAGCTACAACGGCAAGGCCTACGACCTGCCGCTCATCGAGACGCGCTTCGCGCTGCACCGGACGCCCTGTCCGCTTCGCGGCTTGCCGCACCTCGACTTCCTGTTCTCGGCCCGGAGCCTGTGGAAGCACAAGTACGACAGCTGCCGGCTGTTCAACCTGGCCCAGGAGATCGTCCAGGCCGAGCGGTCCGAGGACATCCCCGGCGCCGAGATCCCGCTCCGCTATTTCCAGTACATCCGCAACGGCGATTTCACCCTCATCGACCCCATCCTTTATCACAACCAGGAGGACCTGCTGTCGCTCCTGGGCGTGGTCGTGGCCGGGGCCATCCTGGTCGAACGCCACCGCGGGGCGGCTCAGGCCGGGGCGGGCGACCCGATGGACCTCTACGGCGTGGCCAGCCTGTTCGAGCGGTCGGGGGACGCGGCGACCTCGGCCGCGCTCCTGGAGAAGGCGCTGGCCGGGGGGCGGGGCCTGTCGGCCGAAGCCTCGCACGTCGCCCGCAAGAAGCTGTCGCATCACTTCAAGAAGAACAAGGATTGGGAGAAGGCCTTGCCTTTCTGGCAGGAGATGGCGTCCGGGGCGGAGGCCGACAGCGAATGCTTCCGGGAGCTCGCGATATACTTCGAGCACACGGCCAAGGATTACGCCGAGGCTATCCGAGTCGCGACCGAAGGGCTGGCGCTGGCGAAGGGCCGGTCGCCGCTCGCCGAGAAGGACTTCGAGAAGCGGATCGCCCGGCTCCGGGGCAAGCTGGACCGGGGCAAGGGGCCGGCGCTCGGATGAAGGCCATGGTCCTCGCGGGCTTCCGGCCGCCGGCCGAGCGCCCGCTCGAGCTGCGGGAGGTGCCTGTGCCCGCGGTCGGGCCGGAGGACATCCTGATCAAGGTCCGCTGCTGCGGCGTCTGCCACACGGACCTGCACGTGGTCGGGAAGGAGCTCCCGGAAGCCAGGCTGCCGCTCATCCCCGGACATGAGGTCGTCGGCGTGGTCGAGAAGGCGGGGGAGAGGGCCCGGCGGTTCCGGGCCGGCCAGCGCGTCGGAGCGGCCTGGCTGCGCTCGGCCTGCGGCGCGTGCCGGTTTTGCCTGAGCGGACGCGAGAACCTGTGCGAGTCGGCCCGCTTCAACGGCTATCACGCCGACGGCGGCTACGCCGAATACATGGTCGTCGGCGAGGCGTTCGCCTACGCCCTGCCGGACCGGTTCGGGGACGCCGAGGCGGCGCCGCTGCTCTGCGCCGGGATCGTCGGCTACCGGGCGCTGCGTCTGAGCGGGATCGAGCCGGGCGGCGTCCTAGGCCTTTACGGCTTCGGGGGCTCGGCCCACATCGCCATCCAGGTGGCCAGGCACGGCGGGGCGAGGACGTTCGTCTTTACCCGCGGCGCCAAGCATCAGCGGCTGGCGCATGAGCTGGGCGCGGACTGGGTGGGGACGGCCAAGGACGAGCCGCCGGCCAGGCTGACGGGCGCCATCATCTTCGCCCCGGCGGGCGGCCTCTATCTCGACGCCCTGCGGGTCATGGACAGGGGAGGGACGGTCGTCTCTGCCGGCATCCACATGTCGCCCATCCCGGAGATGGACTACGACCGCTACCTCTATCACGAGCGCCGGATGCTCAGCGTGGCCAACGCCACCCGGAGGGACGGGGAAGAGCTGCTGAAGATCGCGGCCGAGATCCCGGTGAAAACGACGATCAGGACCTACCCTCTCGAGGCCGCGAACGAAGCGCTGGACGATCTCCTGTCCGGGCGCCTCGACGCCGCCGCCGTCCTGAAGATCGGGACATGAAAATGGGGGACATGACCCAATTCTCTTGAATTGGGATCGTGTCCCCCATTTTCCGGTGCATGAGCCGTGGGTCGCGTCCCCCATTTTCATGGAAATTCCCCCCGGCCGGCCGTTGCAAACCCGGCCGATTTCCGCTATATTATCCCCGTTTTTCCGCCCTGCGCGCCCGTAGCTCAGTTGGATAGAGCGTCTGACTACGAATCAGCAGGTCGGGTGTTCGAGTCACCCCGGGCGCGCTTCCTCTTTTCTCCTTGAATATCAATAGGTTATCTCCAGCGTCGCTCCGAGTCATGGGCCAGAATCATGCATTTTTAAGTGCGCTTGTTTATACTTTTTTAAGCAGGATTAGCCCATATTTTGGAAAGCCAATTGGAAAGCCTGTTGACCCCCCGCGAGTTCCGAGTTATTCTTCTGGCGGAATGGTGGTCGTTGGCCTTGGTGCCTATTGCCTCAGCAGGCTAATAATTGCTGATGCGACCATTATTATCGCCAGAATCAAGATAACGATAATGACCTTTATCAGACAGGCTACCATTCCAGAACTCCTATCGATTGTGGCGACGCTGATAGCGCTTCTCGCGCTTCTCGTCTCGATCCTGCTATACGTCTTGAATAAAAGGACTTTTTCTTTGCTCTATTCCAAGCCCGTCGCGAGGATAGGGGAAATCAAACTAGTCGCTCGCGTTGAAAAAGACGGAATGGGAGGATATAGCCAAATTAATACGATCAGGATCCGAGTTTATAATCCCAGCTCTATCGGGAATTATTATTCATATCATCTGGCCGGTAGCCGTTTCGGGAAGGCACTGAAGGAAGGCCTCATTTACGACTGCAATGAAACAGATGAACTCAAGCCGTTTGGCAAGTCCGGCATCCTGATTTACGCCGACGATAGCTTTAAAGCACGCTTCGAGGGAAAGAGGCTTTGGCTAATTATCAAGGACATTCGGGGCAAGAAACATAGGTTATCTTTTCGATTTTTTAATACGGGGCCGCATGATTAGGTGCTTCATAACCAAATAATCTCCCGCCTAATCGCCGGCTTCGCCAGCCCGACTAGAACACCCGAGACGGAATTACAAATATCATCGTGCCCGCCGCCCTGGGGGTGAGTGATTAGATCCTTGCCGGCCGGGCGGACCCTGCGCTCAAGACTAGCGAACTGCGCCACGAGCCGCTTGTTGTCCAGGAGCTCTGCCGTGCCATTGAGGATAATTGGCAAAACATTAAGGTAGTAATCGCTGGCCGACATGTCCGAGCTGTCGATTGTGATGCCGTGGGCCTTGAAGGCTTCGGGCACCCAGGCGCCCGCGTAGTGATCGGATTTGGCACGATAGATATGATAATTCTTCATTAGTTCGGCATATTCGGCCACAACCGCCGAGGGCGTGAAGGGGGGCCTGCGCTCGCGGATGGCGTCGATGACAACCTTTCCAAGCGCCCCCCGGTGCCCGATTGCCATAGTGAAGCTGTCCGACGATCCGCCGCTCGGGTCGATAAACGCCTCGTAGCGCTCATCGGCCAGCGGGGGCAGCTCAAGCCGGCCCGGAATAACGGCGGCTTCCACGGCCTCGAGGTTGATAAACGCAGAGATATCGTCCCGGAAAGTCGCTTCCCACTCGGCCCGCGCGGCCTGCGGGTCTTCCGCAACCGCCCGCTCGATCATCTTTGGGTCGAGCGTGCTGTTCATCCGCCGAGACGGAGCTACCCAAATAAGTGGCCCGTCCGCCTTGCCGTGATAGCGTTTATACATGTCGTAGAGATGGCCGGCCTTCGCGTAGGGAGTCGAGATCCCGATGAGCATGCTCTCCGGGCACGTTGCCAGCGCCGGGCGGATGGCCGCGACTATCTCTTTGTCGGGATTGGCCGATTCGTCTGAACGATAAAAAGACAGTTCTTCCAGGATGGCCGCAACCAAGGTGTAGCCCCGGACGCCTCGGAACGACGCAGGCTTGACGGCGATGCTGATGCCGTTCTTGAGGTCGATTTGTTCTTGGGTCTCGCGCTGGACGTACGGCCGCAGCATCTTTACCCGGTCGAAGATTCCGCTGATGTACCCTTTGATGATTCCTGCCTGCGCCTTGTCCGTCGCGATGATGAATACCCAGCCTCGCTCTCCCGGCGCAAGATATGGCGACCAATCTTTAAAAACAGAAAGATGGGTTGCCAGAATTGAAGAAGTATAGCTCTTACCCGATCGCCGGCCACAGATGACATAACTCTCGCGGGCGGGGACGGTCGGAGGCTCTTCAAGCCCCGTGGCCTGCCGGAAAAGCTCCAAGTCTTTCTCGCCGCGAATCGGCAGCCCGAAGAGAGCGGACAGGTAGACCTCCCAGGCGTGCCAAGTCCTCTGATCCTTGAAGAGTTGTGCGAATAGTTTCTTGTCGTGCAGGACGTCTAGAATTGTTACCATCAATGCCCCTGTATTCTGAATCGGCGAGCGGGGCCGGCCTTGTCAACCGGCCCCACGGATTCAGCCCGCCGAAGGGAAGCTCGCGCCCAAAGCCGACGTGCGCGGGCACCCGTGACTAGGAGATCAGACTATCGTTTGAAAGCTTCGATAAGTGGAGTGTTGCGGGTAATGTACGCCCGAAGCGCATCAAGTTCGACATGCCACACCCGCGCCAGCTCGTCCTCGCTATGGCCTGACTTGAAGGCACCCAGGAGGTCGCAGATGAGGATCGTCTTGACGCCGGCGGGTACCCGGTCACCGCATGCGTTCTCTTCGAAAACGGGGAGTTCATCCTCGGCCAATAGCCTCGACAAGATCGCCGAGGTTCCCGATAGCGGCATCAATATATGCAATCCGTAGCCATAAAAAGCCCTGGCCCGATCACGTGATAGCCCCACTAGGTCGGCCGCTCGCTCGATCGGCAGCCCATGCTGGACGAATCGAACCAGCTTGGCGAACGTCAACGCCGGCTCGGGGATGTCCGCAAACGCCGCGCCGGGGTCCAGAGTTCCGTCAAAAGCCGACTCCACCCGTGGCCCGTCCGCGAGCAACAGCGCCACGGCGCGAGGGATCTTAACGACCTTATCCCCGAAGGGCAGGGTCATGAATTCCGGGTCGA